>NZ_JASDDF010000014.1:0-93392 GCF_030407535.1 Pseudoalteromonas sp. APC 3224
ACGTTAAAAGTATTAAAAATAGTAAAACAAAATACGACTCTACGTTTTTACGAGCGCAAAAATATAAAATGCTTTATGAGACTGAAGTTGTAGAAGGGGTAAGACTGATAATAGCGTAGATTTTAGTGAGTTCGTTTAAGAGGTTTAATGGAGGTTGCTAACCAACCTCCATAAAATACATTAAGCTTTTTCGCCATCTGGGCGAAAAGTACGCTGCACACCGGTTAAAAATAAACGTAAAACTTGATCGTTACACACACGGTAATGTTTGTTTTCAACTTTACGTGAAAATGCACTGAGTTCATGCTTACTTAAATCAAAATCAACTAATGCGAGTGTGGCAATTACGTCCTCTGCTTTCATATTTAAAGCAATACGTAATTTCATACAAATAATATTATTGTTTAATTTAGTCTCTGGGATTGGCTGCTCACCGTCACGTTTACCGCGCTTGGTATTTATAAAGCCATTTAAAAATACCGCAAATTCGGTGTCACTTATTGGGGTGTAACCTTGCTCGCCCTCTTTAGTTAACCATGCAATCACCTGCTCTGTGCTGACGCTGTGCTCTGCAGCGGCGAACACGTCAACCATTGCTGAATCGGTTAAATCAAAGGTGTAGCGAATACGGCGTAAAATATCGTTATTTGTCAAAGTAAATCCCAGGTAAAATAAGTGCTCAGCAAACAAAAGCTGTTTAATAGCGGCGCAGTTTATCAGAGTTACACTAAGCGCCCTATTAAATACTGTGTTTAATTACCCAATACTTTTGCCGGATCAACACGTGTTGCTTGCCATGCTGGATACAGCGTCGCCAATATTGCAAGCACAAAGGTGGCAATAACAGTTAACACTATATCTTGCCAAACTAATTTACTCGGTAAGAATTCGATAAAATACACACCTTCTAGCGGATTTTCACCCAGCAATAAACTCAGCCAAGTAAAGAGCTCACTAATATTGATTGCTAGAATAACGCCAATAATAGAGCCTAAAACTACGCCAACAAATGCTTGAGTTAAGCCTTGCATTACAAAAGTAGCCAATATGGTACTGTCTTTGGCACCCATGGTTTTTAAAATGGCAATATTGCCTTCTTTTTCGCGCACTTCCATCACTAATGACGAAACAATGTTAAAACTGGCGACTGCAATAATTAAAAACACCACAATATAAACAATCGTGCGCACCATTTGAATGTCTTGATACAAGCTGCCTTGGGTTCTAAACCAACTCGATATATACACGTAATCAGTAACAGTTTGCCCTACTCTCAACGCTATTTGGTGCGCTGCAAACACATCATCAACCCGTAAACGTAGGCCGGTTACTTGGCTTTGATCGTAACCTAAGGTTTGTTGTGCTTTGCTAAGGTGAATAAACGCGGCACTGCTATCAATAGGCCCGCCCATTTCTATAATGCCTGCGAGTGTTAACGTAACCCGTTTGGGCGCAAGTAATGATTGTCCTTTTTCACTAATTTGTGGGATCAATAAAGTGACATTGTCGCCTATTGATATATTAAGTTGAGTGACAATTTGCTTGCCTAAAATAACATCCTCAAGTGCTAGCTGACTGACTAATTTACCTTGTGTAAATTGGTTAACCGCTGATACGTCGCTCTCTAGCGAAGGCTCAACACCTCGTATTTCAACTGCTTTTAATTGGCTTTTAAATTGCGCCATACCATTTACTGCTATAAATGGGGCTGCTCCTGTTACTTGTGGTTGCTGTTTTAATTTTTCGACTTTGCTGGGCCAATCAGCAATCGGCCTGCTTGGTGCTACATATTCAACTTGTGGCACTACACTTAATAAACGATGAACCAATTGTTGTTCAAAACCATTGATCACCGATAACGCCACAATTAAAACGGCAACACCAAGTAAAATACCAATAGTAGATGCCTTAGCAATAAAACTAACAAACGCGTTTTTTTCATCTTTATGGCCTGAATAGGCTCTGAAACGTTTACTTATAAAGGCACTAAGCAACATGGTTTGACTCTTTTATTGATAATTTACCATCATCTAAATACGCTATTTTACCCAGCTTGTCGGCAAGCTCTAAATCATGAGTCACCACCACAAAACTGGTGTTTAAACTTTTATTTAGCTGATTAATTAAATCGTAAATTTTAATCGCGTTTTGCTTATCTAAATTACCCGTTGGCTCATCTGCAAGAACCAGTGCAGGCTCAGTCACTAAAGCACGCGCTATGGCAACACGTTGGCGTTCGCCACCAGAAAGTGCCGACGGTTTATGGCTACTTCTGTGCGCAAGGCCGACTTTATCGAGCATGTCGAGCGCTTTTACATTTGCTTCTTTGGCACTCAAGCCTTTTATTAACAGTGGCATAGCAACATTTTCAACCGCACTAAATTCCATTAATAAATGATGAAATTGGTAAATAAACCCTAAGTTTTGATTTCTAAACGCGGCTTGTTGGCTGCGAGACAGTTTAGCCACATCTTGGTTTTTGATTTTTGCACTGCCAGAACTGGCGGTATCTAAGGTACCCAGAATATGCAATAAGGTACTTTTACCTGAACCTGAGCTACCTACAATAGCTAGCATTTCACCTTGGGTTAGGGCTAAATCAACCCCTTTTAATACCTCAACTTGGTTTTGCCCGTCTTGGTACACTTTACTTATTTGTTCACAACTAATCACTAAATCATTCATAACGTAATACCTCGGCTGGGTTTACTTTAGCGGCCTGGCGCGCGGGATATAAAGTCGCTAAAAAGCTCATTGCTAAGCTTAAAAGCGCAATCACACTTAAGCTAAGCACATCAAATTTGACCGGAAGTGAAATCCCCGATAATAAATTTAAGCCAACCAACGCCAGCAGTTCATTAATATATAAGCTAAATAAAATACCTAAAGAGGCACCTACTGCCGTACCAATCACACCGTTATATAAACCTTGAACCATAAATACAGTTTGTACTTGGCTTGGCGTTAGCCCCAGTGTTTGCAGTATCGCAACTTCGCTTTGTTTTTCACTCACCATCATGGTGAGCGCCGACACAATATTGAACACCGCCACCAGCACGATTAAGCCCAATAACATAGACATAATGCGTTTCTCCATCGCCACAGCGGCAAATAAAGTGCCTTGGCTACTGCGCCAATCGGTGTATTTAAAATTCTTCAGAATAAGTTGGCTGTCTTGAATAAATTCATCAAGTGCAAATGGCTCATGCAGTGACACACTTAAATTAGGGGGTGTAGAACTACTTTGCTTTAATACTCGTTGCAATGACACACCACTGGTAAATGCCAGTCCCATGTCAATTTCTGAACCAGTTTCATAAATAGCAGCAATTTTGAATAAACGTTGGCTAGGAACACGACCAAGGGGTGTATAAGTAGATGCATTAGGCATAATAACGCGCAGTTTGTCGCCTAAACCAACGCCGAGTTTACGGCTTAAATAGCGGCTAATAGCAATGTGGTAATTATTATTTAATACGCTTTGCCAATTACCCTGCACTACTTTGTCTGTGATTTTATAAAGCGAGTCATTATTATCATAGAGCCCTTGCAGTAACACACCATGCAGGTCTTTATTGGTTTGCAGTATGGCTTCACCATGGCGGTATAAACTAACATGTTCAACATACGGTGATTGCTCAAGATCAGCTTTAAGAGTATTCATTTGCGCTTTAGAGTGTTGTTTTGCCTGCACTTCAACGTGTGGAATGAGCCCGAGCATATTCGTTTTCAGGCTGCTTTCAAAACCGTTCATGACACTACTTACTGTAAAGAGCGCCATTAAACCAATCGCTATACCTGCAATAGAAAAAAAAGAAATAAACGAAATAAACGCATTGCCTTTGGAAGAGCGACTATATCTAAATCCGATAAACAGGCTAACAGGTTGAAACATATTAATTAAAACATTAATGCTAAAAGTGTGGCTTTATAGTAGCACGAACTCAGCGCAATTGAATATCACCATAAATGTAAGAAATAATTTATAAATCTTATACTTGGCTATATTATGAGCAAATCCGTAAACCTAGCTAAACCTTCAACCCTGTTACTAAATAATCAAGTAATACCCGTACATTAGTAGCAACAAATTGCCGCGGAGGATAGAGCCCCCACACCCCCTCTTGCTGAGGTTGATAAGCTGTTAATATTGGTACTAACTGCCCTGTTTTTATCTCATTCTCTATGTAGTAATCCGGCAACTGAACAATACCCAACCCTTTTTTAGCGCCGTCAACCAGTGCCCAACCGCTATTGCAATGCAACCGCCCAGCTACTTTAATATGTTTGTCACGACCGTTTTCATTTACTCGCCAATAACTACTGTTACCAATTAAGCATTGATGCTGGTTAAGTTCACCTAACGTATGGGGTTCGCCAAAACGCGCTAAATAGCTTGGTGCAGCACACATAATAAATCGCCGAGAGCTCAAGCGTCGCGCTTTTAAACTCGAATCTTTTAAATGGCCTAATCGAATCGCTAAATCAAAGCCACCCTCCAGCAAGTTTTCTTGCTCGTTAGAGAGCGTTGCGATTACTTCTACCTCGGGGTGATCATGCATAAACGAATGCACTATCGGCATAATAAAACTTTCACCATACATAACCGGTGCGGTTAATTTAATTTTACCTTTAGGGGATGTTTGCACAGACGCGAGCCCCTGAGTGGCTTCATCCATGGCGTGTTGTAAATGTTTTACTTGGTGTAAAAACTGCTCACCTTCTTTGGTTAATACCACCTTTCGGGTCGTACGCGTTAAAAGTTGGGTATTTAACCGTTGTTCAAGCTTAGTAACATGGCGGCTAATATGGGCAACCGATAGACCCAACGCCTGTGCAGCTTGAGTGAAACTTCCCTCTTCGCCAACAGCAATAAACTCATCAATCCCTTCCCAACGCATTATTATTACCAAACTGTAAAAGTGTTTTATTAATTTAGAGATTATCATTGTTATAGAAATAAATACAATAGGCACATCACCCAAACAGTTTGGGTCTACAATTGATATTCAAACCACTACAAAGGATATACACATGTCTGAATTTATAAAATCAAAAGCAGCGATTGCCTGGGGCCCTAATCAGCCTTTAAGCGTTGAAGAAGTTGACGTGATGATGCCTAAAAAAGGCGAAGTGATGGTAAAAATTACTGCCACAGGTGTATGCCATACAGATGCTTTTACTTTATCAGGTGAAGATCCAGAAGGCATTTTCCCCGCTATTTTAGGCCATGAAGGTGCTGGGGTGGTTTACGCTGTGGGCGAAGGCGTTACAAGTGTAGAAGTTGGCGATCACGTTATTCCTCTATACACTGCAGAATGTGGTGAATGCAAAATGTGTACTTCAGGTAAAACCAACTTGTGCTCTGCTGTACGCGAAACACAAGGCAAAGGCTTAATGCCAGATGGCACAACCCGCTTTTTCAAAGACGGCCAACCTATTTATCACTACATGGGGACGTCGACCTTTTCTGAGTACACAGTACTTCCTGAAATCTCACTAGCTAAAGTAAATAAAGAAGCCTCTTTAGAAGAAATTTGCTTATTGGGCTGTGGTGTCACTACCGGTATGGGCGCTGTAACAAATACGGCAAAAGTAACAACGGGCGATACGGTGGCAATTTTTGGTCTAGGTGGCATTGGTTTGTCGGCCATTATTGGCGCCAAAATGGCTGGTGCAAGCCGTATTATTGGTATTGATATTAACACCTCTAAGTTTGATCTTGCGACTAAACTCGGTGCTACCGACTTAATTAATCCAAAAGATTTCGACAAGCCAATTCAAGAAGTGATTGTAGAGATGACCGACGGCGGTGTTGACTACTCATTTGAATGTATTGGTAACGTTGATGTAATGCGCTCTGCCCTTGAGTGTTGTCATAAAGGCTGGGGAGAATCTGTAATTATTGGTGTAGCTGGTGCTGGCCAAGAAATTTCAACTCGCCCGTTCCAACTTGTTACTGGCCGTGTATGGCGTGGTAGCGCATTTGGAGGCGTTAAAGGTCGTTCTCAACTTCCTGAAATTGTTGAACGCTACATGGCGGGTGAATTCGCCCTTAATGATTTTATTACCCACACCATGAGCCTTGAAGAAATTAACGATGCATTTGATTTAATGCACGAAGGTAAGAGTATTCGTACTGTTATTCATTACTAATTTCTTTTAATCACCATTACCAGCCGTTGCTATTAAGTAACGGCTTTTAAGGATTGTTATGTTAGAAAATATCTCAACAGCAAAAGTGGCTGGTGGCTGGCATAAGCAGTATAGCCATACTTCCTCAAGCACCCATTGCAGCATGCGTTTTGCGGTATTTTTACCACCAGGCGCCAGTGAAAAAAATAAAGTACCAGTACTTTATTGGTTATCAGGATTAACCTGTACTGATGAAAACTTTATGCAAAAAGCAGGCGCGTTTAAAAAAGCGGCTGAGCTAGGCATTGCTATTGTCGCACCTGATACCAGTCCGCGTGGTGAAAACGTTCCTAACGAAGATAGCTACGATTTTGCCCAAGGTGCAGGGTTTTACGTCAATGCAACGCAGGCACCTTACAATACTCATTTTAATATGTACGACTATGTGGTGAAGGAGCTACCTGCATTAATAGAGCAACATTTTCCAGTAACAACTAAAAAAGCAATTTCTGGGCATTCTATGGGTGGCCACGGCGCATTAATGATTGCCCTTAAAAATCCTAAAGCTTATACCAGCGCTACAGCATTTAGCCCTATTGTAAACCCGATAGATTGTCCTTGGGGTGTTAAAGCCTTTACTGGCTACTTAGGTACTGATAAATCAGTCTGGGCAGAATATGATAGCTGCGAATTAATGCAACAAGCCAAACAAGCTGATTATTTACCTATGTTGGTTAGCCAAGGTGATGCAGATAACTTTTTAGATGAGCAACTTAAGCCACAAAAGTTAGTAACTGTAGCTACACAGAAAGGCTATCCGTTAACACTCGAAATGCAAGCTGGTTACGACCATAGTTACTATTTCATTAGTAGTTTTATAGACCAACACTTATTATTTCATCATCAGTTTTTAACTGCTTAGATTCATTACTGTGTAGAGTAGATTTATCTACTTCTACACATTCTTTTAAGACCTTAGTAACCTGCCTACATTTTCTAATCACACCGTCATCTCCTTTTACTAAACTAAATACTGCAGAGTCTATTTTTAAACCTAGCTCTGCAAAAGAAAATCCGTCCTTATCAACGGGAACTGGCTCAAATGGATTTTCATAAGGAGTAGACCGAGCTGGATTTTTCATCCGCTGATTTTCTTGTGCATTTGAGGCTGCTTGTCCATCCAACATAACGCCAAAAAATGTACAGCCATTAAGCATCAGCAGTAGTGATAAAAAAAATATTTTTTTCATGTTTAACCCTTTAGTAGCTTCAACTTTAACTATTTAGTTAATAGAGTAACTCCATTAAAAAAGTAAAACTGTAAAAATCTGTTAGTAAGTGAAAATTGTTTACAACATAATTTATACTAAAGTATTTTATTATCATTCTCGCAAAGTGATATAATATAACATATAATTAAACTCGTTTTTTCATCCATACCAAAGCATATTTATGTCATTCCCTTTATCTCAAAATCGTTTACACCATATAGACTTACTCCGAGGTCTTATCATTATATTTATGGTGATTGATCACGGCATGTATTATTGTCTAAATTATTCAGTGACCGATCCCATGACCATACCAGGAACAGATGCGCTTACTTTTTTCACTCGTTTTATATCGCACTTTTGTGCGCCATTATTTGTATTTTTAGCGGGCCTTTCAGCTGCGATAACCGAGCATAAATACACTTCCACGCAAGCTTTTTCAAAAAGTTTAATTATACGTGGACTAGTGCTTATATTATTTGAATTTACTATTGTGTCATGGTCTTGGAGCTTTAATCCACTGTTTCCAATGTTATACGCTCAGGTTATTTGGGCGATAGGTTGGGGATTTATTATTCTAGGGCTTTTACGCTTAATCGGTCTGTATGCAATTTTTGCCATGGGCTTAATTCTAGTATTTGGCCACAACTTATTTGATGCCGTCAACTTTGAGCCAAATACAATCGCAAATACGATATGGTCTGTTTTACATCAGAAAAATGTACTCGAACTTCCTTTTAACTTTAAAATTAGAACCACCTACCCCGTAGCTCCTATTGTTGGGTTAATGGCGTTAGCCTATTGTGCAGGTGTTTATTACAAAGCCAAGCAATACAGTAACCGAGTTATGGATTATGGCTTAATTTTGGGTGTAAGCTGCCTAGTTTTATATACGCTTTTGCGTGGCTTTAATCTTTATGGTGACGCGTCAATATTTACGATTAGTGACTCTTATTTACTCACTATAATGTCATTTTTAAACCCGACCAAATACCCACTTTCCCTGCAGTTTATGTTGTTAACCGTTGGTATAGGCCTAATTATGCTTAAACTATTGAGTAAGCTAAAAAGTGATTTTTCGCCAAAGTTTTTACAAGTATTGGGTAAAACCAGTATGTTCTCGTACTTAGCCCACTTGTATTTACTGCATGCAATAAGTTGGTTACTTCTCCCTGTTTTAGGCTTTAGTTTTTCTGATATGACTTATGGCGAAACACTGGTGGGTTTACCAATTGGATACGGTATGAGCTATGTTGCAACACTGCTATTTATTGCAGTCGTAATTGGCTTAACGGCCGTTCTTGCCAATTATTATTTAGCATGGAAGCAAAAAAATAAACACAGTTTAATTACTAAGTATATTTGAACAAACATTAAAAAAGGCGCTATAAAAGCGCCTTGCTAACAAGTATGTGTGCTTAGAACATATCTTGATAGGAATTTGTTGTACTAAATGTAATTGCTTTTTCAAAGCCTGGCAGTGTAATGCTGTGCTCATCTAAAACAATCTCATTTTCATCAATTAAACCATCACCAAAACGGTAAATTAGCGAGTATTGACCTAAATCGGCTTGCGTTTGGTAAGTATGCTGTGCATCTTTTACTTGGCTATGTTTTTCAACATAGCTGTTCATCAGTGCATCACCATGGCGTTTAGCAAGCATCTGCATGGTTACTTTTGCGCTCAGCACAGTCGCTGTTGCATTATTTCCACCAAAGCCTTTTGAGTTAATAAACGCAATATCCATATCACCACACTCATAGTGGCTATTACGAATATCTAAATGTTCGCTGTAAACATCGTCGGCTACTTTATCAATGGTGGTAATACCTGGCATAATATTATGACTAAATACACCTAACGCAATGGCAAGCTGATCGCCACTAGCAGGCGCAATAGTATGGCCTACATAGGCTTTAGGCGCAGTCACTTTCCAGTTATCAATAGCAAATGTTTGCGCTACTTTATGATAAATTAAAGATTCAGTAACACGATTTTGTGGCGTACTTGAGCCGTGCGCTAAAATAAAGCTACGTTGTTGCAAGGCCTCTTTACCTAACAAGCTAGTAGCAAGTGCTGCTGATTTCGCCATGGTGATGTAGTTGCCAGGCCCAGGTGAGGTAATTGACTTTTTAACTCCATCGGCATTCACAAATACATCCGGCACACTGCCCATAATATCTGCACCGAGTTCCAGAGCCAGTGCATCATCCATTAATATAGCAACCTGAGCACCCTCACCTAAGGTAAAACCGCAGTTCTCACCAAATGGACGACTACTTTTACGATAATCAGGCTCGTCATCATTGGCTAAATTATCTAAACGGCGCAAACCTTCAATATTAGCCAGCGCACTCATATTACCAAAACCTTCAACCACTTCTGGAGTAATCGCACATTCAACACTGGCAACCACTGCAACACGGGTCCGCCCAGCTTGAATATCGTTAACGGCAGCGCGCAAGTTATATAAAAATGTGGCACATGCGCCTGAAGTTGAAAAAGTTGTCCCTACATTGCCGGTAACATAGGCGTTGATAAAATCGGTCGTCATTGTATTTAAACCCAGCGCTAATTGCTTAGTACTAACACGATCGCCCTGCTGGCGTGCTTTAACTAAACCACCTAAGCCTTTATCATCCATTTGACCAATAACCGAGGCTGAGTAGGTGCCAATTTTGTCAGGTTCTACGCTATTCATAATATGTTGCCAATCAAGTCCTGTTGATTTTATTGCATCGGTGGCAGCAAATATGGTCGCTTGTAAACCTCGCGGCTGGTAGCGGCTGTTATACATAATGGCAGGATCAAACCCGGTTGGAAATTGCCCAGCCGACTTAATCGGATTATCACGGGTTGAGTCATGTTTTACGTCAAGCTCAGCAGCAATCGTGACTTTTACTTTTTTGTTATCAAGGTCATCTATTTGCCAATTGCTTGGTAAAGGCGATGGTAAGTCACGACGACGTGTTTCAAACACAATTGCACTATCATCTGAAGCCGTTAACGTCATTTTTTGCTGCCAAGGTGTAGCATCAACATCAAAATGTTCTTTTTCAATTTTTCGAATTAATGTACCAGCAATAATTTGCTCACCAAAGCGTGCTTCAATGTCGCTTTGCTCAACATGATTACCTTGGCTGTCTTCAAGTTGGCCGTTTACTGTAGTCACCAAGTTCATTAATGTGGCAAGGCCTAAAAACGTTTCTTGGCGAGCTTGCGCCGCTAAGCTATCTAACACGATACGACGATAACCTTGATGAAAAGAAGTACGGCCAGCGGCATTAATGCCTCCCATGCCTACAATAACGGGTAATGCAGTCATAATTTACCTTTAAAATGCGTGTTATAAGAATATGACATTAGTTTAATTGGATTATAGAGATATCTTTGTGCTTTAATAGCCAAATAAGCGGCACAAAAGGCCAAAAACAACTGGTCGGAGCATTCACAATGAGCAACAACCCATTAACTCCCCCCATAAATATTGGTATTGCAGTGTTTGAACACTTGCTGGTAACCAGTCTGACACTACCGATTGAAATGCTACGTGCGGGTGAGGCTTTTGCTAAAGGCCATAGTGATAAAAACAGCTTTAAACCTCTGGCTATTCATTTAGTGGCTAAAAATAGTGATGCCATTAAGACGCGAACTGGACTGTCAATTATTCCAGATTGTACAAGTGAAAACTCTCCTTATTGCGATTTAGTGATAGTGCCAGGCATTTGGCGTAACCCTCGCCCTGTGATACGCGCTAATCGACAATTAGTCACTTGGCTGATCGAGAGCTTTACCGTAGGAAGTCATATAATTGGAGTAGGCACAGGTAATTGCTTTGTTGCAGAGGCTAGTTTACTTGACGGGCACCCCGCTACTACCCATTGGCATTATGCTAAGCAGTTTAAGCATGACTACCCGAATGTAAATTTAAAACCGGATTTTTTTATTACCCAGTCAGAGCGTATGTATACCGTAGCCAGTTTAAATGCACTTGCTGATGTTATCGTGCATATTATTAGTCAATATTATGGTAAAGAAGCAGCGCAACATGTAGAGCGCAATTTTTCCCATGAAATTCGTAAACCCTATGAAGATCAACGTTACTTAGAGGGTGCGGTAGATAGGCACCCAGATGAGCTGATTGCACAAATGCAATTTTGGTTAAAAACAAATTTAGCCAGTGAACTTAATTTACAGGAGGTTGCGGCTCAATTTAATCTAAGTTATCGCACCTTTACCCGTCGCTTTAGAAGTGCCACTAACCAAAGTCCAATCGAGTATTGGCAACAGCTACGAGTAGAAGGTGCTAAAGACTTATTGGCCTCAACTAACTTATCAATTCAAGAGGTTGCATTGGAGGTTGGCTACAATGACCAAGGGCATTTAACCCGAGTATTTAAAAAAGTATTACGCCAAACACCCAGCGAATACCGTAAAGTAGTCAGGCGAAAATTATTTGGTTAAGGTTTGACTATACCATGCTCACGTTTGATGGTTAGCAAAGATGGATATAGCCTTGATTAGATCTTTTTATATATATAAATTATAGTATTACTCACTAAGCTAATTTGAATTCAAATAGAGAAATAGCCGATGGATAAATCTAGCAAGCTGCTTGTCGATCAACACAATAACGTATCCATTGAAGCTAAGCTAGCTAACTTACTTGCGTTAGTTCGTAAACATTTAGATATGGATGTTGCTTTTATATCTGAATTTATTAACGATGAGCGGGTTTTTAAAGTGGTCGATAATCCCTCTGAAAACCAAATTGTTAAAGTGGGTAATGCCGATCCGATTGATGAAACGTATTGTCAAAAAATCACCGATGACAAGCTTAGCCCTGTTATTACTAATACCAACGCAAACCCAATAACCAAGGCTATGCCGGTAACCAAAAAGTTAGGTATAGGCTCTTATATAGGTGTACCTATCAACCTGTCAAACGGTAAATTATACGGTACTTTTTGTTGTTATAAATCACACCATGATGAGAGCTTGAACGATCGCGATTTATCGTTTTTAAATCTTATTTCGGAAATAGCGACAGGCTTAATTGAAATAAATTTATCCAAACGTGTATCGCGCAATCACACTAAATCAGTTATTCAGCAAATTATTACCGATAATGATTTAAATATTTACTATCAACCTATTTTCAGTTTAAAAAATAATAAAGTTGCGGGTTTTGAATCACTTGCTCGATTTTTTACTACACCTTATAAAACTCCTGATGTATGGTTTAAAGAAGCAAAAAAGGTTGGCTTAAATGAAGCTTTAGAAATGCTAGCCATTAAAAATGCAGTCACCAACATAGCCAAATTTAATAATTCAACTTACATTGCTATTAATTGCTCACCATCGCATATCCTAAGCGGTGCACTTGAAAATACATTACAAAACATTGACTGCACTAGGCTAGTATTAGAAATTACTGAGCATTCACCAATTTCCGACTACGAAAAAATGCGGACAGCACTTACCCCACTCAGAAAAAGAGGGCTTCGCTTAGCTATTGATGATGTAGGCGCAGGCTTTTCATCATTTCAGCACATACTAGAGCTTGAAGCCGATATTATTAAATTAGATATTAGCCTCACACAAAATATAAACACTGACAAACGTAAATTTTTGCTGGCAAAAGCGCTGTGTGGGTTTGCAAAAGCAATCGACTGCACTATTGTTGCCGAAGGAATTGAAACCGAACAGGAGTTCAACTCGTTAAGAAAGCTCAATGTAGACAGTGTACAAGGCTATTTTATTGGCCGGCCCGCACCAATTAACGATGCACTTAGCGCAATAAACGCAACATTGTCCGCATGAAAAACGCCACTATTTAGTGGCGTTCGCTATCTATACTGTCTTTTCGATAATAACGTTTGTGATAACTTTTTACTTTAGCATGTACACCTTTGCTGAGGCTTTTAAACTTAGCTTCGAGTACATCAACACCATATAAAATACCAACCACCAATACAGAAAGCTTAATTGCTGCACCTAAGTTTTCGGTTGCGATCATCACCCCAATAGACGCAAGCACCCAAATAGTAGCCGCGGAGGTAACCCCTACCACGGCACCATCCTTTGCCAGCATAACGCCTGCGCCTAAAAACCCAATACCCGTGATTATTTGCCCCACTACACGAGAATGATCAATCACATCCCCTTGTAAATTAAACGCCGTAGATAAAAACAAATATGTGCCTAACGTTATTAATGCTGATGTGCGAATACCCACAGGTTTACCGCGCAATTGACGCTCTATACCAATAATAGCGCCACAAAAAGCGGCGGTGCCAATAGCTGCCCATGAGTATGGCGCTACATCGATAAAATCTAAAAATGTCACTTAATATCCTAATCTATTTTACTTTTCCAATAGCAACTGCCGTTCTGAGCCTTTGGCTACCAAATGCCGACATTTTGCTAAAGTCGCTGCGTGCAATTGGTACATACTGACAATCAATTGCTAGCTGATTGTTATTGCCAGGCTCGCAAAATGGGTCATGTACGTAAACACAATGTGCATCTAAATAGGTGACACACACCCAGTGCGGTGATTTTTTACCATCAAACCGATACGTACTAATTAACAGCAACACACTAAACCCCTGACTCAACCAGTTTTCTATGTCAGTTAATTCAACATCTTTTTGTGTAACTGAAATATTTGCCGCTGCAATACCCTCAACAAACTGTTGATGAACCGTGGCCAATACTGATTTTTTGTTATCACTGCGAACCCCATCTAAAAATAATGGTTCAGATGTATTAACAATTACCTCACTTGTAAAACCGCGTTTATTTGCAGCCAGTGCCAAGCCAAATGGGTGACAACCGCCATGCCCAGAGGTCATAAAAATCGTGGTGCCTTCACGCCACAAAGCTAATTCATGTGACTGACTCAGCTCTGTGTTTGAGTCAAGAGCAGCCATTGCCATTAATAACGCAGCAGGACCACAGGTAAACTCGGTGGTTTGCTGATACCATGGCGTTAAACGCTCAACCTGCAACTCACTGGTTTGGCGAATATTTTTTTGCATGCGTAAGGCATCACTGTGATCGTCATAATAATCACTGTATTGACCAAATACGCGATACCCCACACTTTTATAAAGCCCAATGGCGCTGTCGTTATTTACTGCAACTTCTAGGCGCAAATAAATACGTCCACGCTCACTGGTCGCTTTTTCAAGTTCATTGAGTAATTTTTTGGCTATGCCCTTGCCCTGCATTGTTGGTAATACGGCTAACGAATACAAACGCGCTAAACGCGTGCCTTTATGGCACCACACTAAGCCATAGCCACATAGTTGCGCATTTTGCTCAGCAACTAATAAAATCCCATGTTTAGCCCCAAGCCAGCGCTTTAAACTACGCGCACTTAGCTTATCGTTACTAAAGCAAGTATTTTCAAGCGCCACCAACGCCTTTAAGTCAGAGGTTATTGCAGGGCGAATAACTAGCTTAGTCGCCTCTGCCACTATTACTTTTTCAACCAGAGCAATAGGCATTAGCCGCGGCCTCGTGCTTCTAACCGCTGTTTAAACTCATCCATAATGATCATGTATAGCTCGTCACCTAAGTAACCATCTTCTACTTTGTGATCAATGCTCGGGTTGTCGTTTACTTCCAATACATACGCACGACCTTGGTGCTCTTTAACATCTACACCGTATAAACCTTTACCCACTGTTTTGCAGGCCTTTAAAGCAGCGTCTAACACAGCTTTTGGTAACTCAAAGGTAGGTAACGTTTCAAAGCCACCGGAAAAAAACCGCTTAGCGTCATGGTTGTATATTTGCCAATGGTTACGCGCCATTAAATAACGACATGCATAAATAGCACGACCATTAAGTACCCCTACGCGCCAATCGTATTCGGTGTACATATATTCTTGTGCCAATACCAGCGCACTCAGTGCAAATAATTCACTAAGCTTAGCTTCTAATTCATCACGATTAGCAACTTTATAAACACCTTTTGAAAACGACCCTTCTGGCATTTTTAATACCAGCGGATAAGTAAACGACGCTTCTAGTTGCTCAATTGTGTCTTTTGATTGATCTGCCACCACCACGGTTTTTAAGCTCGGTACTTTTTGATAGTTAAATGCATCATGTAAGTACACTTTATTACAGCACCGTAAAATAGACTCCGCATCGTCAATGACCACTAAGCCGAGGCTTTGCGCTTTACTTGCAAGGCGGTAGGTTGGGTGATCAATCGCTGTTGTTTGACGAATAAATAACGCATCAAACTGGGCAATATTATCTATTTCATCAAAGCTGAGTGCTTTTGCGTTAATACCATGTTTCGCTGCTGCTTTTATAAAACGGGCTATTGCATCTCTATCACTTGGCGGTACTTTTTCGTTATGATCAACCAATATCGCCATATCCCAACGAAAACGGCGCTCTACTTTACCAATACGCCATTGCGTTTGGGTAAACTCATTGAGCCTTTCAATAAACGCAGTATATTGCTGCTCACTTAATGAGGTTAAAGAGCCTTGTTGCAATAAACCTTGCTGATCGACAAATAAAATAGGCGCTGGGTATTGTTTAAATACCGATTTAGCCGCTTTACTTTGCAATTCATTTAGAGCATTACCAAAATAAACTGCGCCATCAATTTGCCCAGTATTTAAAGTAGGTGCATGGCCGCTTCTAAGCGCGTTTATTGTTTTAACGCTTGGTAATACTTGGTGTTTGCGGGCTTCTGCAAGCAATGAACAATAATAACCCTTACTCAAGTATTGGCTTGAGTCGCATAAATTAATAATGCGGGTTTTAGGTTCGTTGCGTTTTGGGTAGTCACGTAAGTAGGTGTTAAACGTAATGACATTTTCAAATGAAAGAGCAAGTGCTTGCTCGTTGTTATCAACCACTATTAAGGTTTTAAACACGACTTTTCCTAGTTAAGTCAAAATATAAAAATCCCTGGCTAGTTAGCTCAGGTAGTTAAACAGCAAATAGAAACACCTATCGCACTAAGTGCAGCAAATAGCAAATCACTTAATACGATAGGTGCTTTAACGAATATCTACTATAAACGTTAGCGCTTAAATTGCTTAAGCGACATGTGATTTATAAGCCCTTTTTTACATACACACAAACGAGATATTTTTAGCGTGAAGATAAAAATTTTTGATGAACTTTTTTATTGTTAATTTGTGTTTTAAAATAGCCAAAATTTACCACTAAAAGTGATCATTATGTCTCTTCCCGCTTGCCCTAAATGCCAATGTGAATACATTTACGAAGACCAACAGCTGCTTATATGCCCAGAATGTGCTTATGAATGGAACCCAAATAATACAAGCGATGAAGACGCTATTTTGGTAAAAGATGCAAACGGCACTTTACTAGCCGATGGTGACAAAGTAACCGTTGCCAAAGATTTAAAAATTAAAGGCAGTTCTCAGGTTATAAAAATTGGTACTAAAGCGGTAGTTAGACGTGTGCTTGATAAAAAAGATCACCAACTAGATTGTAAAGTCGATGGCATTGGCGAAATGATGGTAACGGCCAAGTTTGTGAAAAAAGCCTGAAATTACAGAACCTCACTTGTAGAAAATTACAGAAAGTAATAACGCTTAACTGCTAATTTTTTAGCTCTTTAGATAGCGCAGCTAATGTTTGATCGTAAGCATTCTGATTAAAGTTACTCGAGTGTGGGTTCATAAAACCATGTAAGTAATCAACATGCTTTACGTTAACATTAGCCTTTGTTGCAAGCTCAACCTGTAGTGATTTAATGTCAAAGTGCGGTTCATAATGCGGAAATATGAGTTCAATCTCAAATTGTGGTTGTATATCTGTATGGTGCCTAATTTGCGAGCTGTAAAAACAAATGCCCTTAGCTATCGTTTTAATCGCCGGGTGTGCAGACAATGACCAAATTGCCGATGCGCCAACACTAAAACCAACCAATATAGTGTTGCCAGCGAGTGGCTTAATCGCTTTTTGTAAAATAGCTACATACTCATCAAGGCCTATATGCTGACTAAAATACTCATAGGCCTGCTGTTCACTGTTAAATTCCATATCAACCCCGCCATAGGGATCGACAATAGACTGAGCGTTTAGTTTTTCAGCTAATGCTTTTAAAGCCGCTGTATTACCAAAAATATCACTGACCAATACTAAGTTCATAAACGGCTCATCTTTAATTTTATTCTATAAGTTTTAGGCAATTATTTAACAAAAAGACCTACGAGATGCTTCGCCTCTGAGTAAGAGACAAATACAAACTACATTTAAAGTACTTCAACCACGTAATAACTATGTTTTACATCACCGATCGTTAAACTAACTTCATCATCGACTTGTTTACCTAATAACTGTTGCCCTAAAGGGGCACCAGAGGTAAGTACTTGAATAGTTGTGCCTTTAATATCAACGGTTAATCCTCCAGCTGCTGGGCCTAAATAAAACCATTTTTGTGTGCTGGCATCGTCTTCTAAACATACCAATGAGCTTATAGCGATAGTGTCTGTAACGGGTTCGTTGTATATGGCTTCAAATAGTTGTATTTCTTTATAGCACTCATTAACTCGCTCTGCATGGCCTTGTGCTAAATAGGCAGCTTCAAGCCCAAGGGTATCGTATTGGGTCTCTGCAATACTTTCTTCATGGGTAGCGGTATCGTGAGCTGTTTGAGCTGCAATTTTAGCAGTGTTTAGTTGCTCATCTAAGGCAAACCGCAGGTGCTCAGTAACATGGGCTTTAATCATTTGGAGAATTCACTCAATTCGATAAAATAATTTGTTATTTTATACCAATCTGCTTGGATATGGGACCTATTTTAACGATAAGAAAATTGCTCTATAACTAGGCAAAATTTTTGACATCTAGTTGTTCTAAATGAAAAAATGTTAACAACGTTATAGGGGAATTTAATTCGTTAAATTGTTCAAATATTTATGCAGGTTGGTATTAGCATTGTTGCCACATCGAACACTATCCCTTTGCTGTGTAACAACAATGCTAATTTAAGGCTATGGCATATCCATTAATGCCTGCGTTTGCTGATCCACTTGCTTATCGTAGTTTTTAGCACTTAACCCAAGTAGCTCAGGTAATGTAGCAGCAATACAAATAGACGACAGCGTGCCTACGACTATTCCTGCAAACAAAGCAATGGCAAACCCCTGCAGCGGCGTGCCAGCTAACAGCCAAACACTTGCCACCGTAGCTAGCGTAGTTCCTGAGGTAATAAGCGTACGAGTTAAGGTGCTTTTAATAGCACTGTTGATAATACTGCTTGGTTTGAGTGTGATGTTTGTTGGTATGCGTAATAGCTCACGTACTCTATCACCCACTATTATTGAGTCATTTAGGGAGTAGCCAATTATTGCCAATAAACTGGCTAAAACGGTTAGATTAAACTCTATTTGTAACCACGAAAATAAGCCAACCACCAGCACTAAATCATGTAATAAAGCCACCACAGAGCCTAATGCCAAACGCCACTCAAACCGAACTGCTAAATAAATCATTACCGCTACCATAGCAGCAAATAAGGCTAAGCAGCCTTGCTCAAATAATTCATCACCCACTTGAGAGCCAATATAAGCCGATGATAAAACCTCAGCATTTATAGTTGGGTTTTGGCTAATCGCGGTTTTCCAAGCATCATTATTAGCTTCCTCACTTGGCGCTTGCGTTAATTGAAAATGATTATTGCCCTGTGCTATAAGTTCAAATTCACCTTGATGGTTTTTAGCAATAAATTGCTCAAGCTGTTTTAGTTCAACACCTTGGCTGGTGGTAAATTCTGTTAAATAACCACCCGTAAAATCAAGGCCAAAATTAAGCCCTTTTTGTGCAATGGTGAATACCGATAACAACACAAACATGGCACTTATAAGCAAGCCTATATAACGCATACGTGACCCTGTCTCACATTTAAAAAAAGTGTTAAGCATGCGCGTTTACTCCTGCTTTTTTACCCAGCTTTAAATATAAGCTTTGGCTTAAATACTTAGATACATACACTCCAGTAAATACCGATGTGATAAGACCAAGCGCCAGCGTTATCGCAAAGCCTTTTACAGGGCCATAACCTATGCCATATAAAATAATCGCGGTGATCATGGTGGTAATATTGGCATCTAAAATCGTATTCGCAGCTTGTTTATAGCCCTCTTGTATCGCTTGATACGGGGGACGACCTTTGCGACGCTCTTCTTTTATGCGCTCAAATATAATCACGTTAGTATCAACCGCCATTCCTATAGTTAATACTAAGCCTGCTATCCCTGGAAGAGTTAAAACCACCCCAGGTAATAACGACATTAGCCCCACTAAAGAGGTTAAGTTTAAAATTAACGCAACATTTGCAATAAGCCCTAAACGGCGGTACCACAGTGCCATAAACGCAAGCGTTAAACCCATGCCTAACATTAGCGCTGCTAATCCATTATTAATATTGTCTTGGCCAAGGCTTGGACCAATAGTTTGCTCATGCACTATAGTTACGGGCGCAGTGAGTGATCCTGCGCGTAGTAATAGCGCTAAATCGGCAGCCGCTTGTTGGCTTTGCATATTGGTTAAACTAAAACGCGAGCTTAAATGCTGGGCAATGTTCGCGACATTAATAACTTCGCTTTTTTTAACCACTTCACCTTTGGCATTTTGTGAATACTCTGAATAGAGCGTTGCCATAGGTTTACCTATATTCGCCTTTGAAAAAGCCGACATAGCATCGCCACCTTGGCCATCTAAGCTCAGTTGTACCAAAGGTTTACCCCAATCATCACGCCCTATATTAGCGTTATTAATATGCTCACCGGTAAATATAGGTACAGGGTCAAGCTTAATGGTCCCTCCCGATTGCAAATTAAACGTTTGCCCGCCTCTCTCTTTAAGTTGATAAAACCCTAATGACGCGGTTGCACCAATTATGCGTTTTGCTTCAGCCGGATCTTGCACGCCAGGTAGCTCAATACGAATGCGCTGCTTACCTTGGCGCTGTGTAACGGCCTCAGTTATGCCTAGCTCTTCAATGCGTGAGCGAAGTGTCGTAAGTGTTTGACTCATCACTTCTTTATCAAATGCGCTGCGCCCTTGCTCAGAATAACTCACTTTAACGACCTGTAAGTTGCCATTAGTTGATGTGGTTGTAGTGAGGTTTTCAAAACGGCTTTTAAGCTCTTTTATAACAACTGTTAGCTTATCGTCAGCATTCTCAAGCGCACTTATTTCAAAGCCCTGATTAGTCTGCTGCGCTTTAACGCCATAGGCTTTTTGTTTAACAATAATGGCTTTTGTCTGTTGATATGCACTGAGCAATTGCTCATCAATCGCTTTTTCTAAATCAACATCAAGTACAAACAATACCCCGCCGTTTAAATCAAGACCCAGTTTTATGGGCGATAAACCAAACTCTTGTAACCAAACAGGGCTGGTTGCATGTTCAACAATTTTAACCTGTGTATTTGGAAAGTTTGATTTTAAAGCCGCTTGAGCCTGCGCACTTTGTGTAGGCGTATTTAAAAGTACATTAATATGTGCTGGGTCTTTTAAACTTTTACTCACTTCAAAACCTTGGCTATTTAAAAAGCTAACTAGGTTCTCAGTACTTGGCATTACTTGCGTTTTAACATCAGAAGCTGCACTAATATGCAACCACGACTTATTCGGGTATAAATTAGGTAAGGCGCTTATTGCTAGTAACACTAATACAATCAGCATGGCTACATAGCTCAATTTAAACTTAGCCTTAAATGGCTTTTTCTCTTTTTTTAGACTTAACATAGTTATTCCTTATTACTAGGCATAGCCCAGTAACGTACCTATTAGGCACAATTAATCTGCAGGTCAAAACGCGATGCGTTAAAACCAATTAACATTAAATAAGGAACTTTAAGCGTGGTAGGTAGTTACAGCGGTGTATAACAGGTTAGCGTCTTTCCAGCCGCTCAAGCGCGACTTTTTACTTTTAAATACCCAAGTATACCAAGGCTGATTTATAGTGACTGCTTGCGGTCGCAAAAAAATATGCCTACAGCCATTTAGGGCAAAAAACTCATGCACTACATCGTATTCAGGATCGCCCTGCGCACTATGTAAAAATAAAAATGAGTTATTGGCTGTTAGCCTAGGCTGATGCGCAGCAAAATCAGAATGCTTTGAGTTTTTATGCTGTAAATCGTCAAGCGATTTTGTAGGTACGGAAATGTTAGTTAAATGGTCAACATTAATAACATCGCTATAACCGCTTTGGTTACTGTTTAATTCGTGCTTTACGCCCATAGCATGGCTTTGCACACTAAAGAGTGCAGCAAAAAACAAGCAAGTAGCTAAAAAAACGCGAAATTTAAACATTGGTCATTTAAAACTAAAATAAAGGATAGCTAGTATATAAGGGCAGCTAATTAAAATACAATAGCCGTTCTTAAGCTAATTTATTTATATAATATCAAATACTGAGATCCTCGATGCGCTCCAGACAAAGTTCAGTAAAACGCCCCGACGCCATGAATTTAAAACAAAGCATTCAAACTCTTTGGCCTTATATCACTAAATTTAAAGGCCGTGTGCTCATTGCTATATTAGCGCTAGTCGGTGCTAAAGGCGCGACATTACTCATGCCATGGGCTTTAAAAGAAATAATTGATTCGGTTGATAAATCAATTAACCCACTACTTCTTGTTCCTACTTTATTACTCGTTATGTACGGCGCATTGCGCTTTGCTAGCGTATTTTTGGGTGAAGTACGCGATGCGGTATTTTCGCGAGTCACCGAGCATGCCATGCGAGATATTGGCCTTAAAGTGTTTAAACATTTGCACTCGTTAGATTTAGCCTTTCATTTAGACAGGCAAACTGGCGGTATAAGTCGAGACATAGAACGCGGCACCAGTGGCTTAAGCTTTTTAATGCGCTTTTTAATGTTTAATATTGTGCCCACGTTGTTTGAAATAATAACTGTGGCGATTATTTTTGGCAGCTTGTTTTCTATTTGGTTTGCGCTGATCACCCTATTGGCTGTGGCTATTTATATTTTTTTTACCGTGACGGTTACCCAATGGCGAAACCGCTTTATTCGTGAGTCAAACGCTGCTGATAATCAAAGTAACACCCGTGCCATCGACAGCCTATTAAATTACGAAACCGTAAAATACTTTAATAATGAACAGCATGAAGCCCAAACTTACGACACATTTTTAGCAACCTGGGAACAAGCACGATTAAAAAACAGACTCTCGTTACTGGCGCTTAATTCAGGGCAAGCACTGGTCATTGCATGTGCCATAACCGCATTAATGTGGCTTGGCGCCAATGAAGTGGTTACCGGCGAGTTAACGATTGGTGAGCTGGTAATGATTAACGCGTATATGATTCAGCTTTTTTTACCGCTTAACTTTTTGGGATTTGTGTACCGTGAAATACGCCGTGCCCTTACCGACCTTGAAAACATGCTAGGGTTATTAAATACCTCACCCAAAGTAGCAGATAGCGAAACCGCGCAACCATTAGCACTCAAAAATGGGGCAATTAGCTTTGAAAATGTCAGCTTTAGCTACGATAGTAAACGCCCTATTCTTAAAAACGTTAGTTTTAATGTGAACCCTGGTGCTAAGGTAGCGGTTGTAGGTGCTAGTGGCGCAGGTAAAAGCTCGTTAGCCCGCTTGCTATATCGTTTTTATGAACTTTCATCGGGCGCTATAAAAATTGATAATCAAGCCATAAACACGGTCACCTTGGCAAGTTTGCGTAAAGCTATTGCCATAGTGCCGCAAGATACTGTGTTATTTAATACCAGTATACGCGAAAATATTCACTACGGCAGACCCAGCGCCAGTGAAGATGAAGTAAACAAAGCTATAAACATGGCGCATCTAACAGACTTTATTAATAGCCTAGATATAGGCGATAAAACCTTAGTCGGTGAACGCGGACTAAAAGTCTCTGGTGGCGAAAAACAACGTATTGCTATTGCTCGCGCTATTTTAAAACAATCGCCAATTTTAATTTTTGACGAAGCCACTTCCGCGCTCGACTCACAATCTGAACAAGCCATATTAAACGCTATGCAAGAGGTTGCCTCTAACCACACAAGTATTGTTATTGCGCATCGCTTATCAACAATTACCGATGCCGATACTATTATCGTGCTTAAGTCGGGAGAAGTAGTAGAGCAAGGTAAACATGATGAATTACTCATGCAAAATGGTGAATATGCGCATATGTGGACCTTGCAACAAAAACAGTCAAAGGCGCAATAAACTAAGCCTCTCGGGTACGATTGAAGTATCTGAGTGCTTTTTTGCTATTTTGCTAGTATTTCATTTATCTTATCGACCGGTACGGTTATTCACCTCAAAAGGTTTGTTTGCAGTGAAGTTATCAATACAATCAAGTAGCTATTTTTATAACAAAAATATATAACGAATTAAATAACGTGAATTCATAGGGGAAAGTAATGAAAAAAAGTTTAGTTGCAGCGGCACTCGCCGCTACATTTATTACCGGCTGTTCTGAGCCACAAATAACAAAAACTGAGCAAGTAGCAGCAGTTGCAGAAAAACCACAAGCAACAGAGCAAGCCGAATTAGGCACGTTTGGAGTTGATTTAACTGCGCGTAACGAAGCTGTAAAGCCAGGCGACGATTTCTTCATGTACGCCAGTGGTTCATGGTACGACAACTACGAAATGCCCGCAGATAAAACCCGCTACGGTGCATTCTCTGCGCTAGCTGAGCGCAGTGAAGATCGCGTTAAAGAAATTATTGAAGAAATTGCAGCACGTGAAAACTTAAACGCCGAAGAGCAACTGGTCGCTGACTTTTATAATTCGTACATGGATACCGAGACACTTAATAAACTTGGTATAACGCCAATTAAGCCGTTGCTTAACGACATCAATTCGGTTGCCTCTACTGATGATTTGGCAAAAGTATTTGGCCAATCTTGGCTTACGGGTGTAAGTGCACCACTTGGCGGCGGTATGTGGTTTAACCGTTTAGATCCCAATAAATACGAAATGTCATTAGGTGCAGGTGGCTTAGGCTTACCCGATCGCTCATACTACCTTGAAGATGCAGAACGTTTTGTAAAAACTCGTGAAGCGTATGTGGCACATATTGCCGATATGCTTAAATTTGCAGAGGTTGATAATACCACAGAGCGTGCACAAGCGATTTTAGCGCTTGAAACCAAAATTGCAGAAGGTCATTGGCCTCGTGAAAAACGCCGTAATCGTGATTTAACCCTAAACCAAGTAAAACGCGATGAGTTAAGTACACAATACCCAGGATTTAACTGGGATTTATACTTTGCGCAAACAGGTTATAAAGTACCACAATTAAACGTATCGCAGCCTGAACCTGTTAAAGCCATGATTGACTTAATCAATAATGAAGATTTAAGCGTATGGAAAGACTACCTAACGTATCATGCAATTAATGGTAACGCTGGGCTGTTGTCTGAAGAGATATTTAACACCAACTTTGCTTTTTTTGGTAAAGAATTGAATGGTCAACAAGAGCCACGTCCACGCTGGAAACGCGCTATCAGCCAAATGTCAGGCACCAGCTCATTAGGCTTTGCAATTGGTAAAATTTACGTAGCTCGTTATTTCCCTGAGTCATCTAAGCAACAAATGTCTGAGCTAGTTGAAAACTTACGCACAGCCCTTGGTGAGCGTATTGATAACTTAGATTGGATGGGTGCAGAAACAAAAGTGAACGCGCGTGCAAAATTAGCGGCATTTGTGCCAAAAATTGGTTACCCAGATGAATGGCAATCGTATGAAGACTTAAGCATTAGCAACAATGACTTAATGGCTAATGTAAAAAATATGCGTGAGTTTTTCCAAGCCGACAGCGTAGAAAAAGAGCTGAAAAAGACCGATCGTAATCGTTGGGGCATGACACCACAACGTGTAAATGCTTACTACAATAGTTCATTTAACGAAATTGTATTCCCTGCCGCTATATTACAACCACCGTTTTTCGATCCAAATGCAGATCCAGCAGTAAACTACGGTGGCATTGGCGCTGTGATTGGCCACGAAATGGGTCATGGTTTTGATGATCAAGGCTCAAAATCTGACGCTAACGGCATACAACGTAATTGGTGGACTGATGAAGATCGTGCTGCTTTTGATGCCAAAGCTGACAAACTGGCAGCTCAGTACAGCAAATACGAACCAATTCCAGGTAACTTTGTAAATGGCCGCAACAGCTTAGGTGAAAATATTGGTGATGTGGGTGGTTTAGCCATGGCTTATCATGCTTACAAACTAAGCCTAAATGGTAAAGAAGCACCGGTAATTGATGGTGTAACCGGCGATCAACGTTTCTTCTTAGCATGGGCACAAGTATGGAAAGAAAAACGTACTGAGCAAAGCATGTTAAACCAATTACGTGGTGGTACTCACGCACCAGGTCGCTTTAGAGCACAAGCACCTCGTAACCACGACGCTTGGTATAAAGCATTTGATGTAAAACCAGGTGATGAGTTGTACCTACCAGAAGAAGAACGCGTTCGTATTTGGTAATACCCTGACAACCGTTCATCGTTTGTAACAAATAAACAGCCCGCTTATGCGGGTTGTTTTATTTTTGGCTACTAACAATACTTACTAGCCCTGCCCGGCATTTACCTTTAGAATATGGGCTTGCAAATTTTTATCAATTATTTATACATATTAAGGCGAAACGCAGATGGGAAGAGCTTACCAAAACAAAAAAGATTCAATGGCTAAAACTGCGGGTGCTAAAACTAAAGTTTATTCAAAATACGGTAAAGAAATTTATATTTGTGCTAAAAATGGCGGTGTTGATCCAGACGGAAACCTAGCACTACGTCGTTTAATTGAACGTGCTAAAAAAGACCAAGTACCGGCTCACGTAATTGAACGCGCCATTGATAAAGCTAAAGGCGGCGGCGGTGAAGACTATGCAGCCACGCGTTATGAAGGTTACGGCCCAGGTAATTGCATGATTATTGTTGATTGTTTAACCGACAACAACAAACGTACTTTTGCTGATGTACGTGTATGTTTTACCAAAGCAAACGCTAAAATTGGCGCACAAAATTCGGTATCACACTTATTTGATCACCTTGCTATTTTTGTATTTGACGGTGACGACGATGAAACCGTACTTGAAGCGCTGATGATGGCAGATATTGATGTTACCGACGTTGAAGTAGAAGACGGCAAAGTAACCGTATTTGCACCGCACACTGAATACAACAATACCCGCACAGCACTTGAAGAAATGGGTGTGACAGAATTTGACGAAGACTTAATTGCCTTTGTACCTCAAGTTGAAGCCCCTATTGAAGGCGAAGACGTTGAAGTTATGGAGCGCTTTTTAGCCATGCTTGAAGATTGTGACGACGTACAAAACGTTTACCACAACGCTCAATTTTAATCGTTAAGCAAATAATCTGAGCTCTGGATAGTAAATCTATCTTCAGCGACAACTGCGTTGAGTTTACTTGCGATAGGTTATGTTTAAAGGCCAACTTAGTTGGCCTTTTTGTTATTTGTAGAATGGATTAGTTAATTGATAACCCCTCACAACTAGGGTCTGTTGGCTTTTATAGTTGTATGCGGCCATGAATCTTGTGGCCACAATCTAAAACTACAGACTATTTTTGTTTTTTAAACGGGTAAATTTGTTGCTTTAACATACCTACAGGCATGTAGTCCCCGACAACACCATATTCTTTAGGCCACTCTGCTTGGCCTTTTACCGCAGTACCAAATAAATAATCTAAAAACGAGAAATGGGCTGCATAATTTCGATCAATGGCAGCTTTATCGGATGCGTGGTGCCAATGGTGAAACTGCGGAGTAACCATAAAATATTTTAACCACCCAAATTTTACATTCACGTTTGCATGATTAAATACGGCTTGAAAACCAACAATAATTACATATAAGCTGATTATTTGCTGTGAAAACCCCAGCACAAATATAGGGGTTAACACTAAACTACGGGTGATCAGTATTTCTAAAATATGCTGACGGGAGCCCGCTAGCCAATCCATTTCTTTGGCACTGTGATGCACACCATGAAATCGCCACATAAATGGCACTTCGTGATAAGCACGATGTGTCCAATACTGCATTAAATCAGCCACCAAAATAATTAAAAATAGCTGTAGTATAAACGGCATTTGCGCTATGTAAGCTTGCAGTGTGCTCGAAACCGCCCAACCAAAACCATAATGAACAAAATGATTAGTAACCAGTAATACAAAGCCAACTATTAAGTGATTCACAAAGAAGTGGTTTAAATCCCCGCGCCATTCACTACGAAGTATTTTTTGCTCTTTTCGATGCGGAAGTAGTTTTTCAATTAAGATAAAAATTAAGGTAGAGCCTAGTAAGTCTAATATAAACCAATCTAAGCCAATATAAGGAGTGTTATCTGCAAAGTCATTCACTTCAACATTCGGCCCGCCAAAGCTAATGGCCAGTACAATTAAAAACCACGCAGTGGCACCCAATCGCTTATTCGTATTTCGTACAAAATTAAGTAACCCTAAGCTACCGGAAATAATAAGAGCAACAAACATGAGCTGACGTAAAAAGTCGACGCTATAGCTTTTGCGTAGTTCTGGAGTCGTTAAATATTCCGGAAAGTGGAATGCAAGCACTCCTAAGCAACTTAATATCGCTAAAAAGCAAGCAATATAACCACTGATATTACCCTCACCGATTTGCAGGTGACTAGTACGAAATATTTTTTTAGTGACGTGTTTTAGCATTATTTTCCTTAATATAATATGCAGTCCCTATTCTAGTGCGCACATTCTAGCAAACTTTGGGCTAACTAAAACACAAAAAAAGCCACGCAGTGCGTGGCTTGGCTGGATAAAGTAAAATTTAACTACACGGAAAAATTATAAATAAGCACCCAGCGCTTTAACTTGATCTAACATGCGGTTTGAGAAACCCCATTCGTTGTCGTACCACGCCATTACTTTAACTAATTTACCATCAGCACGCGTTTGCGTTGCATCAAAAATAGATGATGCTGGGTTATGGTTAAAGTCGATAGAAACAAGCGGTAGCTCGTTGTACTCTAAAATACCTTTCATAGAGCCAAACGCAGCGTCTTTAACCACTTGGTTAATTTCTTCAATGCTTGTATCGCGCTTAGCAATAAATGTTAAATCAACTAACGACACATTAATTGTTGGTACACGTACCGCCATGCCATCTAGTTTACCGGCAAGTTCAGGCAGAACTAATCCAACCGCTTTTGCAGCACCCGTTTTAGTTGGGATCATAGATTGAGTCGCACTACGCGCGCGGTATAAATCTGGGTGGTATACGTCAGATAAGTTTTGATCGTTGGTGTAAGCATGAATGGTGGTCATACTACCTTGTTCAATTCCTACTGTGTCGTTAATCGCTTTTGCAACAGGCGCTAAACAGTTGGTTGTACATGAAGCATTAGAAATAATGTTGCTATCGGCATTAATTACATCGCTATTTACACCATGTACTACCGTTGCATCCATATCAGTACCAGGAGCCGATACCACTACTTTTTTAGCGCCTGCTTCAATGTGCTTGTTAGCTGCTTCGCGAGAAGTAAATAAACCCGTACATTCAAGTACGATATCAACGTTTAGTGCTTTCCACGGTAAATTAGCAGGATCACGTTCTTGCGTTAGCGTGATCACATCATCGCCAATTAGCATGGTGTTGTCTTTTAGCGTTACTTGCTGTGAAAAACGACCGTGTACTGAGTCAAACTGAGTCAGATGAGCATTTACATTGGCTGGGGCTAAATCGTTAATAGCCACAATTTTAATTTCATTATTTTGCGCTGATTCGTACAGTGCACGCAATACATTACGACCGATACGGCCGTAGCCATTAATTGCTACATTAATCATTTTTGACTCCTATTAACTTCACATGCTTGGCGAGCAAGCGTTTCAATGGCTTGCCAGTCTTTATTTTCAATAAGTTGTTTATCTAACATCCACGTACCACCTACACAAATAACATTGTTAAGTGCTAAGTAATCAGGCGCAGTAGCTAAACTAATGCCACCGGTTGGACAAAAAGTAATATCAGGTAATGGGCCACCAATCGACTTTATCATCGCAGTTCCGCCTGCGGCTTCAGCAGGAAAAAACTTTAAAAATTTAAAGCCATGTGCTGCCAAGTTCATCACTTCGCTTGGGGTAGCTGCACCTGGTAAAAAAGGGATAGTTGACTCTTTTGCCAATGCTAACAGTTCATCACTTACACCAGGGCTCACCATAAAGTCAGCGCCCGCTTCTACTGACGCGTTAAAGCTTGCTTTATCAACCACCGTGCCAGTGCCCACATATGCCTCTGGTACTTCAGCTTTCATTAGCTTTACAGCTTGTGCAGCAATTGGTGTACGCAGTGTAATTTCAAGTGCTTTTAAGCCACCGTTATACAACGCTCTTGCAAGTGGTGCAGCATCTTCTAATTTTTCGATTACCACCACTGGCACAACGGGTGCCGATGCTAAGATTTTTTCAATACTCATTACTTGTTCCTCATTACCCAATATGGCTAATTATTATTCAAGTCCAAAAGCACTTGCACCTAAATCGGCACTGCTTACGATATTTCTAAATCCAGTAAATAATTCACGGCCTGTACCAAATGTTTGGCTTGCTTGGCTAATTTGTAGCTCACGCTGTGCAAGCTCTTCGTCGCTTACATGCACTTTTAAAATACCATTTGGCGCATCTAAAGTAACAATATCGCCTTCATGGATTTTAGCTATAATGCCACCTTCTACCGCTTCAGGTGCTAAGTGGATTGCCGCTGGTACTTTGCCTGATGCACCCGACATACGTCCGTCGGTAACTATGGCCACTTTATAACCCTGATCTTGTAATGTTGCCATTACCGGCGTGAGCTTATGAAGCTCTGGCATGCCTTTAGCCTTAGGGCCTTGCTCTTTAAGAACAGCAATGAAATCTTGGTTAAGTTCACCACGGCTATAAGCATCTTGTAACTCACCTTGAGAGCTAAATACTTTAGCTGGCGCCGACACCACTTGATGAGATTCTGCAACAGCAGAGACTTTAATAACGGCTTTACCTAAGTTGCCCGTTAATAACTGTAAACCACCTTGCTTACTAAATGGATTATTTACAGGGCGAAGTACTTCTTCATCATGTGAGTTTTCTGGACACGCAACCCATTTAACTTTACTAGGGCCATTGGCATCACTCATAATCAAGTTATCGTCTTTATCAAGCAGTGGCTCACACATGTAAGGTGCAAGGCCTTCGCCTAAAATAGTGGTTACATCTGTGTGAAGATAACCAGCACCTGCTAATTCACGCATTAAGAAGCCCATACCGCCAGCTGCTTGGAAATGGTTTACATCAGCTGAGCCATTAGGGTAAATACGCGTCAGTAATGGTACAACTGCTGATAAATCAGACATGTCTTTCCACGTAACCTGAATACCAGCCGCTTTTGCAATTGCCACAATATGGATTGCATGATTGGTTGAGCCACCGGTTGATAGCAAACCAACCAGGCCATTAATAATGGTTTTTTCGCTGATCACATCCGCTAAACACGGGCCATCTTTGTTTTCTGTAAGCTGCTTAAGCATGGTCTCAACGGCATTACCCGTTAAGCCATCACGCAATTCTGTGTATGGATTGATAAACGAGCTACCTGGTAGGTGTAAGCCCATAATTTCCATAAGCATTTGATTTGAATTTGCAGTGCCATAAAATGTACACGTACCGGCACTGTGATAAGATGCGCTTTCTGCCTCTAATAGCTCTTCACGTGACACTAAGCCTTGTGCAAACTTTTGACGAATACGTGCTTTGTCTTTGTTTGGAATACCTGACTGCATTGGTCCTGCTGGTAAAAAATACACAGGCAAATGGCCAAATGATAAAGCGCCAATTAATAAGCCTGGAACAATTTTGTCACATACACCTAAACAAAACACACCATCAAACACGTCATGCGATAACGAAACCGCAGTAGACATAGCAATAACATCACGAGAGAAAAGCGATAGTTCCATGCCGTCACGCCCTTGGGTAACGCCATCACACATCGCAGGAACACCGCCAGCAACTTGCGCGGTTGCGTCAAATTTAGTGGCAATGCTTTTAATTAAATCTGGGTATTCTTTGTAAGGCACATGCGCAGATAGCATATCGTTGTATGAATTAATAATTGCAAGGTTTGGCACCTCATCTGCTTTTAAACGCGCTTTGTCATCGCTGCTGCACGCAGCCATAACATGGGCAATATTGCCACAACCTAAACCAGCACGAACTCTTGTTTGTTTTTTTGCGTGCGAAATACGATCTAAATAGGCTTGACGGGTTTGTTTACTGCGCTCAATAACGCGTTCTGTGACTTCTTGAATTCGAGGGTGCAACATAATTTTACTCATCTCTATTCGTTAGAGGATAAAGGCTCAGTAACAATTATAGACTCCACGAAAATAACTGTACTGAGCATCTTTGCCTTACCCGTTCAAAGGTACGCTACCAGGGAGCCTCTCACAACAACCCTGACACCGGTGTCAGGGTATTAACGCATGACACTGACACCGGTGTCAACCCTGAGTAATAAAAATAGTCCTTTTTTTTAACATGTACAATAAATAAACGTGAATTTTTAGTGAAATACCAGCGGCAAATAATGAAGATTAAAAATGCAGATAAAAAAAACCCGAGTAAGCGTCACTCATACTCGGGCTACTGTGAAAAAGCGGTTTTTATTTTACGGCTGCGGTTGACTCTCGCGTGATTAATTTTGCTTCTAAAATCACTTTGTAAGGCGACTCTTGCGGCTCAATAATGTGGGTAATTAACTGGGTAACAGCTTGTTTTGTCATTTCTTCTACAGGTTGCGCTATAGTCGTTAGGCCTGGCCAAATATGACGCGCTATGGGGGCGTTATCAAAGCCAGCAATAGAAATATCGTCTGGTACTCGTAAATTACGCTGTGTAGCTAATTTAAGCACGGCGGCTGCCATGTAATCATTCGATGCAAATACAGCCGTAGGACGTGGCGATAAATCTAAAATACTACGGGCACTGTCTACCCCTGAATGGTAACTAAAGTTCCCCTCTTCAACTAAGCGTTCGTTAAATTCAATACCATGGCTTGCTAGTGCGCGCCTGTAGCCTTTAAAACGTTGCTGTGTAGCACTGTGATCTGGGTGACCTTTAATAAACGCGATAGAGGTATGCCCTAAGTTTATTAAATGTTCGGTAATTTCAAATGCGCCCTGCTCGTCATTACTGGTAACAGAAATAGAGTCATCTTCTAAAATAGCAGAAGCCACTCGAGCATAAGGAATTTTTTTAGACTTTAAAAAATCAACCAACTCTGAAAAGTCACAAAATGGCGGCGTAAGCACTAAACCATCAAGGCGTGATGACTGTAATAGCTGCTCTATGTTGTTAATGAGTGCATCACCTCTGAGCTCACAAGGGTGAATCAACAAGTTATAGTTGTTTTCTTGGCATGCAGCTAATGCGCCTGTTTGCACACGGGTAATATAACTTTTACTTGGATTGTCGTATAAGCAACCAATAATAAAACTACGGTTTTGTGCAAGTCCTCGAGCAATGGGATTAGGTGTGTAATCAAGCTCTTTAAATACCGCTAATACTTTTTCACGTGTGGCCGCACTCACATTTGGTTCGTTATTCAATACGCGCGATACTGTTTTTTTAGATACACCGGCATAACTGGCAACGCTATTTATAGTGACTTTTTTCATCTATTTATTTCCAAATGTATGCAACGTAATTAAACCTGTTGACTCGTATGCAAACACGCGGCAGCACCAATTAAAGGAATGTTGTCTTGTGTTACTAAAGTGACCGGAATTTGGCCTGTATATTGCGACATAATGCCCTTTTGTAAAAAACGCTCTATAAAACGGCTTTCTAGTAAACGAGCCTGCATTCTTGGCAATATGCCACCACCAATATAAAGCCCACCAAGAGCGCCATAAGCAAGCGCCAAATCGCCAGCAACACTGCCAATCCAATCGCAAAACTGATTAAGCGTTGCGTCACACACTTCACATTCACCACTATTGGCTAAGCTACTAATTTGCGCCGCATCTAAATTTTTTGCAGCTACCCCTTTAACCGCCGCCATAGCTTTATATAAATGAGCAATGCCTGGGCCAGAAAACACCGTTTCTACCGATACATGTGGGTGGTCTTTTTTAAGCTCTTGAATAAGTTGAGCGTCAAGTTCGTTTACGGCCGACAGTGAAATATGGCCGCTTTCTGAGCTCATTACCGCGCACGAATGTGCTGTACGCACTAAACACGCAGCACCAAAGCCTGTACCTGGTCCCATTAAACCAATATTAGCAGTGTCATCTGCTTGGCCAGGTTTAACCGTTACGTTTTGAGAAAGGTCTAAGTACGGAGCAGCGTAAGCAAAAGCAGCAAAGTCGTTTATTATGCTTAATTGTTCAAAGTCAAAATGATGTTTAATATCATTAACGCTAAAGTGCCAACCTAAGTTAGTTAAGTGAACTTGGCCTGCGTTAATTGGACCTGCTACGGCAAGACATGCGCGCTTAGGATTTATATGAGACACTGTTGATAAATAATACTCAGTGGCACTCTCGAGTGATCCATAACTAGCACTTGGAAACGTATGGTTATGTTCAATGGTAAATTGATTACTTGATTCGTCGAACCCAGTTATCAATGCAAAACGGGCGTTTGTACCGCCTATATCGGCAACCAGAATAGGCTCAAAGTGTGTGCTAGAGTGTAAACCCATAGTGTTATCTCTTTTGTTTAAGTAATGAGTACTTATTATTTTAATGGGGTATCCATTGATACTTATTTACTTTGAGCTATCACCTCAAAGCAGCTATCACTGTAAAAAAAGGCTACCTTTAATAATAAAGGTAGCTAATACGTTTTGACAACAAAATGATAAAACACCCTCATTGTGACACCGGTGTCATGTTAAAATCAATAAAAAAATGCCTTTATTGACAAATAAGCTTGAAAAAAATCATTAATAAACGAGAATAGCCCCTTATTGTCCTCTTAAATAAGTAATCGTGATGAAAGGTAAAGCCACCTCATTTGATATAGCCCATTATGCTGGGGTGTCTCAATCTACAGTTTCTCGTGCTTTACGAAATAGTCCTTTGGTAAATGATGAAACCCGAAGACGAGTTCATGACATTGCCAAAAAGCTTAATTACAAAGTGGATAAAAACGCCAGTAACCTGCGCACTCAACAAAGCAGCACCCTAGCGTTATTGTTGTTTGAAGATCCTACCTCTGACGAATCGCAAATAAATCCGTTTTTTTTAGCTATGCTGGGCAGTATTACTCGTGCCTGCGCTAAAGAAGGTTACGATTTACTTGTGTCATTTCAATCGGCCAGTGCTGATTGGCAGGCAGACTATGAAGACAGTCACCGTGCAGATGGCATCATTTTATTAGGTTATGGCGACTATATAGACTTTCAGCCTAAATTTAATACTTTGCTTGAACAAAACACTAAGTTTGTTTGCTGGGGAGCAAGTGTTGATAACCGCCTCGACTTAACCATAAGCTGCGACAACTATGGAGGCGGAAAGCTAGCTGCTGAGCATTTGTTGGCACATAATCGCAAAGATTGCGCGTTTATAGGCGATGCCTCTGATCATAGCCCCGAATTTTTTGCCCGCTTTAATGGCTTTAAAGACGCGTTACAACAAAATGGCATTACACTTAATGAGCGTAAAATTGCCAATGCTATCTCTACCGAAGAATCAGGCTATCATGCCACTCGTTCGTTAATTGCTAATAACATTACCTTTAATGCACTTTTTGCAGCCAGCGACCTTATAGCAATTGGCGCAATACGGGCATTAAAAGAAGCCAATATTAACGTACCAAAAGATGTAGCCGTAATCGGCTTTGATAATATATCTATTGCCAGTTATATTAACCCGCCGCTAACAACCATAGAACAAAATACCACTATTGCTGGGCAAATGTTGGTTGAGAACTTACTAAAACTCATTAGGGGTGAGCAAGTGCAAAGCACCCTACTACCACCGCGTTTAATTGCACGTGGCTCAAGTTAATTCATTGAGTTAAACCATTTTTTAAAAGTAGTAAAATTAAGGGCAATAACGCCCTGACGCCCTTAAATTTATTCAGGTTTTATTGCTTATTTACGGTCATTTGTCCTTTTTGTTTTTATTAGTAAAGTAACCGCTTTCGTTGCATTAACAGGCTATTCACACCTCGCTATCGCATTAGTTTTTTTAATCTGAAACTGGCTGTTTTTGATGTAATTTTTCACTCGTCAATGCACGCTTTTATCACTACAATCCTGCTTTTATTTTCATGTTAAATTTTCAAGTGATCATCTCATGCTATTAACCATCGTTTATATTATAGGTATTACAGCAGAAGCCATGACCGGTGCTCTTAGCGCTGGACGCAGAAATATGGATTGGTTTGGTGTTATGTTGGTAGCCAGTGCCACAGCCATTGGTGGTGGTAGCGTGCGAGACATTTTATTAGGTAACTACCCACTGACTTGGGTAAAACACCCAGAATATTTACTGATCACTTGCCTAGCCGGTATTGTTACCACTTGGTTGGCAAAATGGGTGGTTAAATTTAAAGGCATATTTATGCGTCTAGATGCACTAGGGCTTGCTGCGTTTAGTATTATTGGCTGCCAAGTTGGACTTAATATGGGTTTGCACTATGGAATTTGTGTTGTCGCAGCCATAGTGACAGGTGTATTTGGTGGATTATTGCGTGATTTAATTTGTCGACAAGCACCATTAGTACTTCATCATGAACTTTATGCAAGCGTAGCGCTTATAGTCGCGTGTTTATACTTAGCGCTACACCACTACAACATTGATGACAATATCAGCGTGGTTGCAAGTTTAGTAGTAGGCTATTTAATTCGAATGGCATCGGTACGCTTTAAATGGCGCTTACCAACATTTAATTTATTAGAACCCGCTAATTTAAATAATGAGCAATAACAGTAGCGGTTAATGCCGACCTGCCCTAGCACTTTTAAATAGCCCGAATACTTTTCGGGCTAACGAACTAACCACAAAAAGAACTCCCAAAGCAAAACACAGTATGCTCAAAGGCATAAACAAGCTTTCATGTAGAACACCATTATGATCAACATATTGATACACACTGTTTTCTATCAGCATAAAACCCGTGCCAAGCAATAAAAAGCAAACACTCAATGTGGCTGTTTTGTTTGTAAAAAAGCGCATAATCTATCCATAAATATTTTATTAAATTGTCGGAATAGCAGTTTGAATGAGCGAATATTAATCTACAGTGACTGAGCAACATTAATTTTTTAAAATAAAAGTCACAGCCATTAAACTAAGCTTTTAGACATATAATAAAATCTGTCGTCTGCTTTATCTATGTTGAAACCCGAGCGTGTGTAAAGCTTGTGCGCAGGGCTTATTTTAAAAACCCGAAGCCTAAGTTGCATAGCACCTTGGAGCACAGCTAAACGAGCCCCCTCATTAATTACTGCTGCACCAATACCCATATTTTGAAACGCAGCATCTACTTGTAGGTCACGTATATAGCAACCCTCATCATCAAAAGCCAAGCGCATTGCACCCACTACATCGCCATTTAACAAAACATCCCAATTTTCAAGGTCTGAAATTTGCTCACATATTTTAAGTTGCTGCCAATCAACACCATAATGCTCATAATATCCACGCATATTGGTATAGGTTAACTGTGCAGAAGCCATTAAATCGGCTGTGGGTTGATAACACATATTCATTATTGTCATTCCTTTGTTTAGCGACCTTTACAAAACTTGTTGTGTTTGCTGGTTTTTAAAATATTTATTTACTAATAATGACTGCAACAAGCTAGTACTACTGGATGTAACCCAGTACAAAGCAATTGCAGAAGGAAAATTAACGAGAGTAACCACACAAATAATTGCGGGAATTAGGAACAATAAGGTGCTGGTTTGTTCTGCGCTACCTGGCATCATCATTATAGATAAATATGTAATAGCCCCCACTAGTAACGAAAGCGCAATATCAGGCTTTGCAATACTGGCAATCCAGGCAAACTTACTATTAAATACAATTTGTTGCAGAGCCTGAAAAGTCCCAAGGCCAAATACGCCTTGGCTTGCCATATTAGTCACACTTTTTTTATCGATAAACTTAATATTGTGCTTTTTATACAGCGCCATAGTTAATTTTGCGATTTCGCTGGGCTGGTTTTTATAGTTGTTTTTTATGCTATCTAGCTCAGGTTTTAGTGCGGCAATTGCTTTTTTATTTCTAACCATATTAGCCATAGCAACAAGGTTAATCGGCATTAAAACTAATCGTCCAATAACGGTAAACAAAATAATTGCAACCGCTTGGCTTACGCCCACTTCTTGGGTAAAAAAGGTGATTGATTGCACAATAAAATCAGTAAATAAATTCCAAATTTCCATTTTAGTTTTCCTTTTAATATTATGTATTAAAAATAACCATCACGACATATTATGTCAACAGTTTATTTCAAACTAAAAAAGATTTGCTATGTTCGAGAGTCCACTTAAACGGGGAAAGTACAAAATTCGACCCTAAAACTTTATTAGGCATTTTGCTTTTTAATCCACCAGTTTGTAAATACTAAAACTAAAAAAAAGCCTAAAAAGAAAAAATGCACTGCAACAAGAAAATAGTATGTCTGCGGACTTTGTTGGACAAAATAGTCAGTATTTCCTTTCCAAGAAATATACCCCTCCGAAAAAGCATAATATAATTTGCTAGCTAAAATTATGCTGAGCAAAGACGTGATGACTTTTACGAAAACGAGCCTAGAAAAAAAGTCACGGTCTTTGAGAGCTTGTCGTTCTTGAGGCTTGCTGGCCGCAACCTCAATCTGTTGGCAAATTTTAAAATACCGAAGTGGGTAAGCTTGCTGATCAATTGAGCTGCGCGCCTCCAATAACTCTTGGAGGCTATAGTTTTGGTAATCTGGCTCCATCAAGTATCCTGCGTAGATGCCTATAGATAATGACTCCCACACGGTGTTAACTTAATTCAAAGCCAGAGCCATAATTAGTTTGTCAATTAACTAAACAACAAACGCTAACATGAATAAACATTCACATAAAGAATTCAATGACGCCCATCCTAACTGCCAGCTATAAACTTAATCATAATTAAATTCCTAAATACATTCTTACTTCTGTATATGTAAGAAATCCAATTATCTTATAAGTTTATTTTATTGAGCATACACTTAAGTAATAACAGCAGATATTACTATTAATGCCCCACTAAACATCAACCAAAAAAAAGCAAAAACAAACCACTTTTGAATATGTTTAGGTATACTCTGCCTTTTTTCAAACATTCCGTAACGCTTAGCATGAAAGGACCAAATAAAAACCGTAGCGTATTGTAGAATTCCGCTAGCGGATAAAAAGATGTTAAGGCTATAAAACTTAACACCATCATCAAGAGTTTCTTCGAGTAATGGTAACCACTTAGTTTTTAAGTAAATAACCAAACCAATCCAAATAAAAACACCTATACAACCACCGAAAAAAAAGTATGCTGAAATGACTTGAATGGAAGATGGATCAATTAATTGCATTACTTTATACCATTCGCTTCATATAAAACTTCCCCTTTGGCCCCACCATACTCTCCACCATATTTTCCGCCAGCATAGCCACCACTGCCTCCCGCTACAACTGCACACCAAAAGAAACTTGTACCACTTGATGGTAAACCAAACACAATTGAGCAAGTTGCCCAAGTGGCGACTGCTCCACCTAGAATTCCGCCGCCTACTGCTCCAATAGCTTTGCCACTTTCAACATACTTAGCTTTAGAACAAGCTTGAGTATTACCTTCAGTGCAAGCTTTAACAATATTTGCGCTGGCCTCAACACCTGTTAACGCAATACCAACATAACCAACTCGTTTAAGGTTTTTTGCCATGTTTGCAACAGTTTTATAATTTTCTGCAAAATGCGGAATACTTTGTGCAACCCCACCTTGTGACTTCCAGTGATGGATCATACTTTTAGAACTCAATCCCAAGTTTTGACGAATATTGCCAGCAGCTAAACCACCTCCTAATGTGGGCTGAGCAAAGCGTCTAAGCGCTGTATCTAATCGAGTAAACATCAGTTTTCGCCTTTGTAAAAACTGTGAATTTTTTAAACTTCCATGGCGATTGTAACTATTTACATAAGCAGTCTCTAAATCAGTTAGAATAGTTTTGACTTGCGTAACATGGGTTGTCCATGAGTTATTAGCAACACCTAAAAGCATGCCATTATATTTTGCTACATTACTAAGCAACTCATAACGCTTAGCTAATATTTCACGCTCACGTTCATCTAATTCTCGTAGTTTTTTATCTACTTCATCAGCGTATTTCTGAAATTGTTGTTCAAATTCAGTACACTCTTGGCTATTTGTAGGAGATATAAGCACTATTTGGCCAGGCTTTGCAAAGCCCTCAACTAGGTGAGAATTTACAAATTTAAAATGAGTGAAAGTTTTTTCTGTAGGGGCATTGTAAAGGACGATGATAAGTGCATCGATGGTCATACGTTTTTCTACAACGTGAATTGCATAATCGTTGGGGGTAACAAAGCTATTTGTCATTTTTTATTCCTTTAATTTCATTCATCCGTGCATTAAGGCCGTTGAGCTTTACACATTTCTATTTTGAGGTCAAATATGTCAGTTTACAATACCCCATAAAAACCACGGTTATTTCCGTACCTCTTATTATTAGTGATTGAACAAACTTATATTGAAAAAAGGTAAATCAATATTGCCAGTTTGTCATTACGTGTATCCGATACAACACGCCCTTTTAATTCAAAAAGTCCAATGTAAGTTGTAAACTTTTAGGCTGCTTGCCTGTTGCTGCACTTTCTAATCGCTTTTTCACGCTGGTATGATTTGATTCTTCGGGGGTGCTGGCTATCTTTGCTCTAATTGGAATTAAATCTACATACGCCATGCAAGCAGCTAGTGGGGCTTCATCTAGCAAGGCTTTTGATTACTCTTTATCGAAGGGAAAGGCCTTTCCCACAAATTTATAGGGAATAAATTTGAATGCCGTTAGGCAGCCCGAAGGGTGAACGCCATGGATGGTAGCGAATAAAATCGACCAGTGCAGTTGTGTTCTTTATTTGCTTTGCGCGCAATACCTTCATTTAACAAGCGCATAAACCAACTGATGCTAGATAGCCGCTCCCGGTATTGTTTTACTGTTTGATTGAAAAAGATAAGCTCTGCTTTAGTGAGTTTTTCACCTTGCAGGTATTTTTGCGTTAATAACGTGTCTTTACACACTTTATGCCAACGAATAATAATGGCTTTGTAATTTAGCCTATTGGCCTTTTTATCATCTACATACAGTACTAAATGAGTGTACTTCAGGCATCCTGCCTTCCGCCTTCCGGGCCAGCTGCGCTGTTATAAAATGTTCCAACTTTTTGCTGATTACTCATCACAGCATAAGCACACACATCTATGCAAAATACTTTTACTAAGGCAAGTAGCCTATCTTCTACCCATCCTCTGCGGTGCTCATAAGACTGACCTGTAAAATGGTCTTCTCCGCATAAAAAGGCTCGGCATACACAACGTGAAATACAATGATAATATCGCGTATCAGCCAAACTAACCTGACGCTTTCTTGCAATTGCCATGATGGAACACCCTGCCTATTTATTCATACTGCCTAAAGCATAGTTTGAAACCGAAAGTACAAAATTAAAGGTGGGTGTCTTGTTTAGTTTCTGTTTAGATTTTTTCTTAACCAATGTGTCCATAAAGCAAACATTAAAAGCATCGAGTTTATGCCGATCATTATCCAAGGCCTCAACTCAAATGCAAAAACACTAATAACAAAAGGAATAAGAGGGATAGAGAAACCAATTGTTGTCAGTAATACCCCAGGATAAAAGAATAAGAATCCCCAGTTTGTCTTTAGATATAACCCTATGGCAGAAGTAAATAAAAGAATAATCCATATAATTATTAGCAAGTTATTTGCAAGCGTCAATCCAGCCGCCCCTATAATTGAAAACATTTCCCAATTAACGAGCAATGTAATAACGATCAGAAAAGAAATAACTCTTTGTCCATATTTGTATACTAAATATTGCATATCGACCTTACTACCTAAATTAAAATACAAAATTAAAGATGGGTGTCTTGTTTAGTTGTGTTAATTATTTTTTAGGTTTTCGTAAGTACGTATGCACGGGATATAACTAAAGGAAAAAAATCTTCTTTTAAAAGTACAGCCCATTGTCCATCACCAAAACGTTCAATACGATTCGCATTTGTTAATACATTACATAAGTTATCATGGGAAGCATTATCTATATTGGACATGATCTTTTTTACTTCACGTGGGTCATAATCAATTTTAAACCATGGGGGAGCACATAGAGCATTCATAAATTTAGAAATAACTTCAGGATATTTAGTGTAACCACCTAAGTATTCTATATCTAGTAACGCCTCCTTAGCCTGCCTATAGTCTTTTTCAAGTTTTTCCACATCACTTTTTGAAAACATACACCCTCCATGAACCACTAGACATAATAACTCACACACGGTGTTAGCTTAATTCAAACCCAGCACCTCTAACGTGAAACCCATCACTAAAAAATTAAGATGGGTGTAAGCTTTATTTTTATTGAACCAACAATGTACACAGTAAACCTAATATGCAATCCACAAACAATCACACTTATCAAAAAAATTTGATAAGTACGACAGAAACATGCCTTACTATTGCTTATTTTTAACCATAAGATAGTCAATAGTTGCAACACATATAGAAAAGTAAAGTACGCCAAGGTATTTCCACAATAAGTACTTTGCACTATCGAGTGAAAAAATATTAAAAGAAAATAAGCGACCGTCCTTTATAACAAAGACTAAGGCCAGAAAAAGTAAACATCTCATTATATTTAAATAAGTTAAACGGTTAAGTTTATCAAGAATGAAAATGATAGGAATACCAATTACCGTATTACCCATATATGCAATCACCCCCCCAAAAAAACAGATCATCTTATAAACTTCCCAGAGTCTACTTTAGGTGACTTCTAACTGTATAGAGAAAACACTAGCGAATAAAAATACAACGCCTAATGCCGGAAATATTATTAAAGGTGCGAATAGCAACATGCTTAAATATCTCAAAGCAACCTCCTTGCTATAAAAAAGCCGCAATAACGGCGTACAATATTAGATGGCTAAACATAGTGTGAGTGATTATATCAACGGATATTACAACAACGTTAGGCCACTACACTTTAACGCCGCATTAAGCGGAAAATTACTGTTGGCTAAAATGTTTGAGGCACGAAAAACAGCCAACTGTAAATTTTCCGTTTAAATGCCTTGTTAGGGAGTAACAACACTACCGCTATCAACAACCACTTTAAACAACTCGTTGAAATATTTATTTAGAAGCTTAGCTGTTTCTTTATTATTATTTTCTATCCTGTTTTGCCACTCACGCTTAGCCTTAGTAAGGCTAAAATTATAATGGGAATCAAATTCGGGATAATGTTCAGCAATAAGAGCCATCGAACTTGCATCTGATAAAGTTTCATCAGTATATCGTTTTCCATGAACGTGACCGCTTCGAGTATCAACAAGCCCTTTAAATGCACCTATTACGGTTTCAAAAAGAGGATCTATATGTTTTTGGGTTAGAACAGTACGCCCCATTTTATCGTGTATGCGTTTTATCTGAGTAGCATAGGTCTTCAAACGCTCTTTAAGAATATATACATCTTGTAAATATGTATTCACAACAAACTTAAGGTATTTCTCTTTTGATATTTTTTTACTTCTTGGAGAAGCAACACTCAAAAGTACAGATGAAAATTCTAGCGCATCAAAAGTATCTGTTATTTCAGTAAAACCAACAAAAATAATATTAAAAGCTTTTTGATCTTGTAAGGTAACGTCAGTTCCTTTACCTGCCTTTATATCACCTACATGAGGAGTTATGGTTTTACTCGCCCATTCAGCCATTACTTTTTGATAGCTATCAATATTGAGCATAGCTCTGATTTACTCCCTAACGCCTCATTAAGAGGAAATTTATAGTTGGCTAAAATGTTAAACGCAGTGAAAACAGCCAACTGTAAATTTTCCTGCTTTAATGACTTGTTATACGTAAATCCACTTGTAGATTGAAAAAGCAATAATTAGGGCTATTGATATTATTACATAAGAAATAGCGACCATAATTGCCAATGCTGTAAAGGGTTTTTTATCAATTTCTACAAACTTTAAAAGATAATTTTTTAGTAAATCTATTTGTAACGTTAACTTAAATAAACAATAAGAAAATATATGAAGCCATAGCCAAACTGAAGTTAATAAACTTGAATAAAACGATACACCTTCTGGAAATGCATAAACCACTTCTGTATACAATCCACCTTTAATATCATAATTTCCAGAGCCCTTTTCACTTAACATATCTGGAGTTAAATCATTTAAGGTTTGAAGTAATACCGGCATCTGATCTAATTGAATCCAGTAGGGAAATGAATCGGTAACCGATAACCAAGTTGGATTTATGACTACGTATTTAAAAGCTGTGATTCCGACATAAAAAAGTGTTGCTGCAATTATAAAGTCTATAGCCAATACAAATAAAAGCCCGAAGCCTCCTCTTGCTTTAGATTTACGAATAAATAACCTTGTTATTGAGACAGAAATAAAATCAATAACAAGGACTGCTAAAACTAACGGCAATGAACTTAAAAGAATAACTTTACTAAGATTTGCTTGTCCAATCCACGATGTATATGTCGGGAATAGAAACGTACAAATGATAAGAGTAATTGTCATCCATAGAAGACTTATAAAACATGATAACAAAAAAGCTCTTAAGCTAAATATTTTATCTCCAAATAAGTAATCAGATACCATCGTAAAAGTGATAAATGAATGACGGATAGTAGGTGTTGCTCGATAATTTTTTACTATATTTGTTAGTTTTACCTTCGATTGCTCATTTATTCCGCTTTCAGCTAAATGAGTAATATAATAAGCCATAACTACAACACTTCCCAAACCAAAAACTAATATGGTTGTAAAATCAAATACTGACAATTGACATCCTTGCTCTGAAGTTTAAATTACGTATAACGCCCACTTAAGCGGACAAAAATTGTTGGCTATAATGTGGAGCGAAGCGGAACTGAGCCAACTGTTTTTGTTGATCTTCACCCGATAAAGTGGACACCGTCCACGTTTCAATTAACTGCCAATTCAAACTCGGCAGGTGATTTATATCCTAAACTCGAATGCAATCTCTGTCTATTGTAAAAGTAATTTAGGTAAACCTTTAATTTTGATAATAGTTTACCGCTGCTATCAAATTTATTTCCTCGAATTAAATCTGCTTTAAGCGAATGAAAGAACGACTCGACTTCTGCGTTGTCAGTACAGCACCCAGGCCTATTCATACTGGCTTTGATGTTTTTTCTAGCCAAATACTTTTGTACAACGTGAGCACGGTATTCTGCGCCTCGGTCAGTGTGAAATAATACACTCTCTGTTGGCTGTCGTTTCTTTATCGCAAGCCTTAGCGCCTTTAACGTAAGGTCTGTTGTTTTGTTTTTACCAAACGCCCAGCCGATTACTCGACGTGAATATAAGTCGATAACCACAGCAAGGTAATGCCAACGAGCGCCGACTTTTAAATACGTAATATCGCCAGACCATTGCTGATTGATCCCCGTGGCCTTTTCACTATCTTTGCGTTTATTTTCTATCTCTTTATAAAAGAACTTAACCTTAGCCGGTTTACTGTAAGTCTTAAGGGCTCTGGCTCTTAAACCGTTTTCTCGCATTAAGCGGGCAACACGTTTTTGGCTTGTGTTCACACCTTCTTTTTTTAGCGCATGAAATACGCGTGGGCTACCATAGGTTTGATGATTTACATTGAAAACCTGCTTTATCTTCAACAACAAATTAGCATCTGACAGCGCTCTAGCTGACACTGTTCTGTCACGCCAAGCATAAAACCCACTACGCGAAACATTAAGCCAAGAACACAAGTATTTTACACCTAAGGCTTGTCCGAATTTTTGGATGAATCCAAATCGTTCTGATGTACTTCCGCCAGATACCGTTGCCACTTTTTTAGGAGGTCATTCTCCTGCTTAAGACGCTCATTTTCTTTCTTAAGCTTTTGAATGTTATCCAGCTCTTTTTTTGTTGGGAATTTACTCATTGTTTCATTGTTGCTTTGATAGCGCGGTACGTTTTTAAACTTACCTTCTCGATACTCTTTTCGCCAACGACTCAGCATTAACGGATGAATATCTAGCGCCTCGGCAACGTCCTTTGACATGACATCGTCTCGTAAGCTTAGTTCGACTGTTTTGATTTTAAAATTAACTGGGTAAAACCATGTCTTTCTAGGTTGGGTATATCTAGGCATTTTAGCCTCCTCAAAGTAATGAGGAGGTGTCCACTAAAACGGGTGAGGAGCAAAGTCCGTTTGAGCTTCTTGTTATGTGATTGTTTTGCACTAACTCAAGACCTCGGTAACTTGAACCTGATACGAATCATACCATTTAGTTTTACCAAGCTCTTGAGCAATTTTATGCTCTGGGTTTTGATGCCAGGCTTTTATATGTTCTAACGATGGCCAATAAGATATAGCTATTTCATCGTTACCTTCGGTGCATGCCGTGAATTCTATACAGCCGTATTCATTAATAGCCAAAGTGCGCATACGTTCAGCCATTTTTGAATATTGAGCATCTAATTCTTTGATTTTAGCTCTAAATATTACGGCATACATTGATGAGGTTTCCCCTTTAAACTACATAACAATTTAATATCGACCCTAAGGGTCGTTTTTTACCCAACATTGGATCTGTAGTATCTTATCTATATTAGTAACAAAATATCTTTTATTATTCTATATCAAATATATAACTAATTAACATTTTACTAGGAACCGACAAAAACAACCCATCGGGTCGATTTCTTGACTATAGGGGCACCCAAGCTATAACTGTATATGTATACAGTTATAGTTTTAGGGTATTTATGAAAACACAATCACCATTTTTGAATTACATTTCTGACTATATGTTAGTTAGACAATACTCACTTAGGACCATTAATACCTATTTAAAGTGGATTGCTTCTTATATTCATTTTCATAAAAAAAGACATCCTGCTTCAATGGGAAATAACGAAGTTGTCAGCTATTTGGACTACCTTGTGTTAGCAAAAAACGTAGCGCCTAAAACTCAAGCCACTGCTTTAAATGCATTAGTTTTTTTATGTAAACACATTATTAAAAACGAGTTATGTTTAGACTTAACTTTTATCAGAAGCAAGCGTCAGCCCAAGTTACCCATAGTGATGACGCCAGAAGAAGTTAAAGTGCTCATGTCGCATTTAAAGTAAACGTTACTATCTTATTGCTGGGCTAATGTACGGTAGTGGACTAAGAGTGATGGAGGCTGTTCAGCTAAGGGTTCAAGATATTGACTTTGATTATAAGAGTATTCGAATATGGAATGGTAAAGGCAATAAAAACAGGATTGTGACGCTTGCCACTGAGTTAATCCCTTTACTTAGAAATCAGATCGCACAGGTTTATGAATACTTACAATTAGACTCACACAATGAGCAATATGCTGGCGTTTGGATGCCTCATGCACTTGCAAAGAAATATCCAGCTGCTAATACGTCTTTAGGCTGGCAATATTTATTTCCGTCTCATCAATTAAGTACCGATCCTGAAACTGGAGAAATAAGACGGCACCATTTTCACCAAACAGGCGTTCGCAAGGCGATTAAAAAGGCTGTAAGAATGGCAAAGTTAACCAAACTTATCACGCCACATACTTTACGCCACTCCTTTGCAACTCATTTACTACAAAGCGGAGCTGACATAAGGACCGTACAATCTCAGTTGGGTCACTCGGACGTTAAAACAACACAAATTTATACGCATGTTTTACAACAAGGTGCTAATGGCGTAATTAGTCCTTTTTCTAGGTTATAAAGCTGGTTAGAAAAGTACAAATTGGTCCTTATCAAAAATAAACGCGCTAAAGCACGCCCTTGTATCTACAGGTGAGCAGAAACTTTAATCTCACAGCTCGCTAACTTGCTAACTGAACCCTGGTCAACAAAAAAAGCCGCTGTTTGTTAAAACAGCGGCTTTCTAAAGCTTATAGCTAAAAACTGACAGCTTACAGCTTACAGCTAGTACTTTAAGCTTTACCAATCACTTCAAGTCCACCCATGTATGGACGAAGTACTTGTGGTACTACTACAGAGCCATCAGCTTGTTGGTAGTTTTCTAGTATTGCTACAAGTGTACGGCCAACCGCTAAACCTGAGCCGTTTAGTGTGTGTAAAAGCTCTGGTTTTTTAGCGCCTTCACGACGAAAACGAGCTTGCATACGGCGTGCTTGAAAATCAACCATGTTTGAACAAGACGAAATTTCGCGGTACGTGTCTTGCGCTGGTAACCATACTTCTATATCGTAGGTTTTAGCTGCGCCGAAGCCCATATCGCCCATACATAAAATCACTTTACGGTATGGCAATTCAAGCGCTTGTAAAATTTGCTCTGCATGGCCTGTTAGCTCTTCAAGCGCTTGCATTGAATCTTCTGGTTTTACAAGCTGAACTAGTTCAACTTTATCAAACTGGTGCTGACGGATTAAACCGCGTGTATCGCGACCGTAGCTGCCTGCTTCACTTCTAAAACATGGCGTGTGCGCTGTTAAGCGAATTGGTAAATCGCTTTCTTCGTAAATTTCATCACGTGCGCTGTTTGTAAGCGGTACTTCTGCCGTAGGAATAAGGCTAAAGCCAGCTTGCTGCTCGCCATCATCGTTCACTAGGCCTAATGTGTGGAATAAATCACCCGCAAACTTAGGTAATTGGCTGGTGCCGTAAAGACTTGCACTATTAACTAAGTACGGTACATACATTTCTGTGTAGCCGTTTGTGTCTGTGTGGGTATCTAGCATGTATTGGGTAAGTGCTCGGTGCATACGTGCTACTTGGCCGCGCATTACGGTAAAACGTGCGCCACTAATTTTAACGCCCATTTCAAAGTCTAAGCCGTTTAGGTCTTGCCCTACATCAACATGGTCTTTAACTTCAAAATCGTAATTTTTAGGGGTGCCCCACGTTAAAATTTCTACATTGTCGTCTTCGTCAGCGCCCTCAGGAACCGACTCGTCAGGTAAGTTTGGAATTGCTAAGGCAATTTGTTTAATTGCTTCTAACACTTCATCTTGCTCAGCTTTAGCCGCATCTAATTCGCTGCCTAAGTTAGCAACTGCGTCTAGCAATGGCTGTGCGTCTTCGCCTTTTGCTTTTGCTTGACCAATGGCTTTCGCACTGGCGTTACGTTGACTTTGAAGTTCTTGCGTTTTTACTTGTAATGTTTTGCGTTTTTCTTCAAGTTCAGTCACTACCGCTACATCTAGTTCATAACCACGTGCGGCTAAACGTGCTGCAGTTTGTTCGACATCTTGACGTAAATATTTAGAATCTAACATGTTAGTTTTTTAACCTTTTTGCATTACTAGCTGAAGGCCCAGCCAAGCCATAAAAATACACACCATCACGTTTAAGATGATATTGAGGGCCATTTTAATAAAGTGACCTTGTTGTAATAACAACAACGAATCCATTGAGAATGTTGAAAAGGTGGTTAACGCACCTAAAAAGCCAATTCCGATGAGGGTTTTAGCGGGACTAACGGCAATAACTTGTTTATCTATTAAACCGTACAAAATGCCCATCAACAATGAACCCAGAATATTAACCGTCAACGTGCCAAAAGGGAATCCCCTACCGAGGAGTTTTAGCATGGTTTCGCTAATAAAAAACCGTAAACAGGCTCCTGAGGCTCCGCCAAGGGCTATCATCATGTAAAGTTTAATCATGCTCATAACGTTTTACTGGGCTTTGTGCGTCGCGCTCTTTTAAATAATCGAGCTTTTGTTTAATTTTTTGCTCAAGTCCACGATCACTTGGCTGGTAGTATTGTTTGCCATCCATTTCTGGCGGTAGGTATTTTTCGCCAGCAGCAAATGCGCCTTCTTCGTTATGCGCATATCGATACTCTGCGCCATAACCTAAGTCTTTCATTAAATTGGTGGGGGCATTGCGTAAATGCTCTGGCACTGGGTAGCTTGGCTGATTTTTAGCATCGTCTTTAGCTTGGTTAAACGCCATATAAACCGCATTACTTTTTGGTGCGCTGGCTAAATATAAGGTGGCCTGTGCAATTGCACGCTCGCCTTCACTGGGGCCAACACGTTGGAATATATCCCATGCGTTTAAAGCCACTTCCATAGCGCGTGGATCGGCGTTGCCAATGTCTTCGGTGGCAATTGCTAATAAGCGCCTTGCAACATACAGCGGGTCGCCGCCACCGGCTAAAATACGGCAGTACCAATAAAGCGCACCATCGGGTGAACTGCCTCGCACTGATTTATGAAACGCCGAAATTAAATCGTAAAATTCATCGCCGCCTTTATCGTATTTCGCTAAATGCGAAGGGAGTACTTGGCTGAGTACCTGTTCGTCAACATGAAATTGGCCGTTTTGCTCAGTGGTTAAATCGACTGCTTGCTCGAGTAAATTAAGCACTTTACGAGCATCGCCACCACTTGCTTGGCATAGCGCCTGTTTGGCGTTATCTGCAATCACGATGTGTTTTTGGCTTAATTGCTCATCTTGTTTAAGTGCACGCTCTATTACCGTGTATAAATCGCTTTCCTGCAAGGATTTTAAAACATACACCCTTGCACGAGACAAAATCGCATTATTAAGCGCAAACGAGGGGTTTTCGGTGGTCGCGCCTACAAATATAAAAGTGCCATCTTCAATATGCGGTAAAAACGCATCTTGCTGAGATTTATTAAAGCGATGCACTTCGTCAACAAACATTAGAGTACGCTGGCCGCGGCTTTGTAAGTTATCGCGCGCTTGGGTTACGCTATCGCGTATATCTTTTACGCCCGCCGTTACTGCCGACATTTGAATTAGTTCAGCGTCGGCATGGTTGGCAATAATTTGCGCCAGCGTAGTTTTACCTACCCCCGGCGGGCCCCATAAAATTAAACTATGGCAACGCCCTGCAACAATAGCTTGATGCAGCGGCTTGTCGCTACTTAGTAAATGCTGTTGCCCTATGTAATCGTTAAGCGATAAAGGGCGCATACGCGCAGCGAGTGGGCGTACATCGGGCCCAAAGTTAAAACCTAAATTACTCACCGTTACTCTGATCGTCTATTTCTACACCCGCTGGCGGGGTAAATTCAAAAGTTGTTTTATCAAGCTCAGTATTAACCTGTGCATTGCTAAATGTAAACGCAGATAGCTGGCCTGAGTTATCTTTAACTACCAGTTTTGCAAGCCCTTGCTCGTTATCAGCAAAAGTAATATCAAGCTGCTCTACTTGGCTTTCTACGCCTTTATTTGGGGTAATGCTAAAGCCTAAATCGGTGGCAAGCACGCTGTATTTTTCCCATTGCGCAGGGTCTTTAGAGGTGAGCAATATAAACGGTGTAGAGTCAATTAAACCGCTGGTTTTCATAATGGTTACTTGCTCAGCAAAGCTATCAAAGTAATAGGTTTTATCGCCGTTTGACACAAATAACGTGTCGTCTGGGTTAGTTTGCTGCCAGCGAATCATCAATGGCTGTTGCAGCGCAATATTGCCTTGGCCTTGCATTACCAGTTGGCCTTCACCGTCGGTTACGTTTTGTTTAAATTGTGCTTTAAAGCTTTTTAAGGTCGATAACTTATCTTGTAATGCTTGGCTGTCGTCAGCAAAACTTGGCATAGCAACTAAACTGCCCAATACCAATAATAAACTACTTAATTTTTTCATTAATTTGCTCCATTAGGTACTAATACATCGCGAGCGCCGTTATGTCCTGGTGCACTCACGATACCTGATGTTTCCATTTGTTCTACTAAACGTGCAGCACGGTTATAGCCTACACGTAATTTACGTTGCACTGATGATACCGATACTTTTCCGGTTTCTATTACAAAGGCGACCGCTTCGTCGTATAACGGATCTGACTCTTCATCGCCATTCTCGCTGGCTTCCCCTGGTAATAAAATATCTTCAGTGGCATCGCCATTTAAAATTTCGTCTATGTAATTTGGTTTAGCACGGGCTTTCCAATCGTTTACCACGGCATGTACTTCATGGTCGTCTACAAACGCGCCATGCACACGCTCTGGCACACTGGTGCCTGGCGGTAAATAAAGCATGTCACCCATGCCTAATAAGTTTTCTGCGCCTTGTTGATCAAGTATGGTGCGCGAATCTATTTTACTTGATACCTGAAACGCCATACGTGTAGGTATGTTCGCTTTTATTAAACCGGTTATTACATCAACCGACGGACGCTGCGTTGCCAAAATTAAATGAATACCCGCAGCACGCGCTTTTTGCGCTATACGGGCAATTAACTCTTCAACTTTTTTACCTACAATCATCATCATGTCGGCAAATTCGTCAATAACCACCACTATGCTAGGTAATTTATCTAGCTCATCTGGGCCCTCTTTCATGCCATCGGTGTCTTTAAATAATGGATCCATAATTGGGTAGCCCGCTTCTTTGGCTTCCACTACTTTTTGGTTGTACCCTTTTAAGTTACGCACCCCCAAAGCCGACATCAGCTTATAACGGCGTTCCATTTCACCTACACACCAACGCAGCGCGTTAGCGGCTTCTTTCATGTCGGTCACAACTTCACATAATAAATGAGGGATACCTTCGTAAACTGAAAGCTCAAGCATTTTCGGGTCAATCATGATCATACGAACATCTTCAGGGCCCGATTTATACAGTAAGCTTAATATCATTACATTAACGCCCACTGACTTACCTGAACCCGTTGTACCGGCCACTAATAAATGTGGCATTTTACCTAGGTCGGCACACACAGGTTGCCCTGCAATATCTTTACCAAGCACCATGGTTAATGGCGATGGGTTTTGCTCAAACTTAAGTGCGTTTATCACTTCTGATAAACGTACAATTTCACGGTATTTATTAGGCAGCTCAATACCGATATAGGTTTTACCTGGAATAACTTCAACCACTCTCACACTAATTGCCGATAGCGAGCGCGCTAAATCTTTTGACAGCCCAGTAATTTTAGACACCTTAATACCCGGTGCTAAATCAAGCTCAAAACGGGTAACAACAGGCCCAGGGTAAACTCCAACCACGGTTGCTTGCACGTTAAAATCGAGTAGTTTTGTTTCTACAAGGCGCGATACACTATCAAGTTCTTCTTGCGAAATTGGGTTTTTTGCTTTGTCGGGTCTGTCGAGTAAATCTAATGATGGCAATGGCCCCGGAGGTGGCTCTTGCTCTAATAATTGCTCAAACTTCTCTTTGGCAGTTGGCGGCGGTTGAAACCCTGATTTTGGCTTGTTAATTGGCCTTGCTGGTGAAACCACTGTTGTGGCTGGTTTTTCAGGTTCAACCACTGGGCTTTGATCAAGCGCATTAAGTGCTGCCTCTGTGTCCATAGGTTCATCGTCTATGGCGCTAAAGCTAATTTCTTGATCGAGTATTTGGTCGAGTTCGTCAAACGGCATAAACTCGTCGTCTTGAGGAGCATTAACCTTAGTTGCGGGTTTATCGATTGCTTTGGGTTTGTCTGCTGTTTTATTAGCAAGTTCAGGTTCTTGTTGGCGTGTATCATCTTCAAAATAGGCATCAGGTTGCTCGTCTTGTACTTTACCTGCAATGCGCTCACGTTGCATCCAACCTCGAGCATAGGTCACCAAAAAGCGGTATAATCGAACAATTAAATCACCTAAGTAATCAACAAATTGTACCCACGACACACCTGTTAATAGGGTTAACCCTGCAAAAAAGAAACACAGTAGTAAAATAGAGGTACCGGTAAAATTAAACGCAGGCATCATCGCCGATGCAATCACATCGCCCACTACCCCACCGGAGGAAAAATTATAAATATCATCAAAATTAATACTGCTAATAGCGGTGGCTGAGGTAATAAACAGCGCAAAACCAATAATGCGTAATCCAAGTGTGGTGTAATCGAGTTGTAAAATACGGTGTGGCTGCTTAAACACCAAGTAACCTAGCAGCTGAATAGCCGCTGGCACAAAATAGGCAAGCCAGCCAAAGGTAAGTAATAGTATGTCGGCCACCCACGCGCCCGCTGTACCCGTAATATTTTGTACATTGGTAAATTCACCCGTTTGCGACCAAGCAGGATCGGCTGGGTGAAAACTAATTAAAGCACATAAAATAAATACCGCTGCAAAGGTGCTGACGATGAGCCCCGTTTCTAATAGTCTTTGTACACCGTTTAGGCGCATAATTACCTATCCCTCATTATTATTTTTTACACTCACTTGGCAATAGAATACCTTAGCAGGAAATGTATTTTGATGCACTTTATCTTAACCATGATGGCCTGATTATGAACAAGTTTTTATTATTTAGTCGTACACTCATTAAAAAAGCAAAGTTGGTTGCAACAATAAAAGTATATTAAAGGCTGTTACTTTATCATTAAGCAACAAAAGGACGAATAACAACGCCTTCTTCACCTTTTACTTCTTCCATCACTACGTAGGTACGACTTTCACTCACATTGGGCAGCTTTAATAATATATCACCGAGTACGCCTCGGTATTCTGACATATCGTTAACCCGGGTTTTTAATAAAAAGTCGAAATTACCCGAAACCAAATGACATTCTATAATTTCCTCGTGCTTTCTAACAGCAGCACTAAACTCTTCAAACACGTCGGGCGATGTTTTAGTAATGGTTACTTCCACATACACAGAAAGCCCTTGACCAAGTTTGGCAGGATCCACCACTGCTTTGTAGCCTAAAATATACCCTTCTCGTTCAAGCTTTTTCACTCGCTCTAGACAGGGCGTGGCGCTTAGGCCAACTCGTCGGGCCAGTTCAACATTTGACAGGCGGCCATCAAGTTGTAATTCGACTAAAATTTTGCGATCAATACGGTCTAATAAGTTATGCATGGCTTTTTAGTTTTTTATTCTAATAAAATTAATTTTACAGATACTAACACTACAAAGAGCTTAAAAAAAGGTGAGACACACTACCCTAGCATGAATATAATAGTGGAAAATTTTTATCCCGTTCTAACAAGGCAAAATTATGATTATTGGTGTACCTAAAGAAATTAAAAACCACGAGTACCGTGTAGGTATGGTTCCTGCGAGTGTTCGCGAACTTGTAAATCACGGCCACCAAGTGATTGTTGAAACGAATGCTGGTATGGGCATTGGTTTTACAAATGATGATTATGTTCAAGCAGGCGCTGAAATTTTAGAAACAGCTGCTGACGTTTTTGCAAAAGCAGAAATGATCATCAAGGTAAAAGAGCCACAAGCTGTTGAGCGTGCAATGTTACGTGAAGACCAGATTCTTTTCACTTACCTTCACCTTGCACCGGATCTTCCACAAACTGAAGACCTTGTTAAAAGTAAAGCAATCTGTATTGCGTATGAAACAGTAACTGATTCACGCGGTGGTTTACCACTTTTAGCGCCAATGAGTGAAGTTGCTGGTCGTATGTCTATTCAAGCAGGTGCACAAGCGCTAGAAAAAGCTAACCACGGTCGTGGTATGTTACTAGGTGGTGTACCAGGTGTTGAGCCAGCTAAAGTAGTTGTTATTGGCGGCGGCATGGTTGGTCGTAGCGCTGCACAAATGGCCGTTGGCCTAGGTGCTGAGGTTGTAGTACTTGACCGCAACATCGACGTATTACGTGCACTAGACGCACAGTTTGGTAACAAAGTTAAAGCTATTTACTCAACAGCTGACGCGCTTGAGAAGCACGTACTTGAAGCTGACCTAGTAATTGGTGGTGTACTTATCCCAGGTGCTGCTGCACCTAAACTAGTAACTGCTGAACACATTAAAGCAATGAAGCCTGGCGCTGCAATTGTTGACGTTGCAATCGACCAAGGTGGTTGTATTGCTACGTCTAAAGCAACTACGCACGCTGATCCTACTTTCATCGTTGATGAAGTTGTTCACTACTGTGTTGCTAACATGCCAGGTGCTGTTCCACGTACATCTACGTTTGCACTTAACAATGCAACATTACCGTTTATCATTAACCTTGCAAACAAAGGTTACAAAAAGGCACTACTAGATGACGCTCACTTCTTAAAAGGCTTAAACGTACTTAAAGGCCAAGTAACTTACAAAGAAGTAGCTGAAGCGTTCAACATGGAATATGTTGACCCACGCACTGCAGTAGAAAACGCGTAACTATTATTGTTACCGTTTATACCTAAGTCATCATTAGGTATAAGCATTAAAAAAGCAGCTAATTAGCTGCTTTTTTTGTATCTACATTTTAGGGTCTGTGGTCAACAGACCCTAATGCTATATAAATCGTTTAATAATAAAGTCGACTTTTACACGCTTAGCTTGACCAAGCAGTTTTTTAACTGGCTGCGGGTAATCGCTCATGGTTTCTAAATCATCTGGACCGGTTAAACGACGACAATGTTTTAAAATTTCTTGGCGTTCATTATCAATATCGCGCATTATCGTTTGCTCAGGGTCTTCTATCAGAATACCATTTTCGATATCTAGCCCCCATGCACGCGGATTTAAATTATGCCCGCTAAGTAAATGCACTTTACGGTCACAACAAATCCCTTTTAAATGAAACGAGTTACTCTCGTGTTTCCACAGGTAAACGTTTAAGTTGCCATTATCTATGTGGCGTTTTTGCGATTTTACAAATTTATGCAAAATAGTTTCGTATAAATACGGTAATGCACCAATTTTACTAAACGGCTCGCTAGGTGGCAGGTAAAAATCGTTTGCAGTTTTATCGCCCACCACAATAGTGACTTGTTTACCTTGCTTTAATAAGCGACGCAAAGAGCGCATTAAAGGAGCCGGGAAATTAAAATACGGCGTGTATAACACCAACTCTTGCTCGGTAGTGTCAAACAGCGCTTTGATTAAGCGATTAAGTTCGTTATTACGACGGCCTAAACCCAAGAACAAACGAATGCCCATTGCATGAGTATTCAAGTTCTGCGCACTTTTATAGCTTGCCGATTTAAGCTCACGCATAAGTTGCTTTTGTTCAAGTTTAAAGTCAGCCATGCGTTTAAGCGGTCGTTGATCAATTCTTGGAACTGCTTCAGAGCTCAATAAGGTTGATTCGATAAAGTCGACTACTGAGTCACATAACTCGCTTTGCGAAACTAAAAAGTAGCGATCAAGTCGGTATCGGTCGCTATATTGCAAATACACATTGTTTAAACTGGCACCGCTATATAGTAGTGTGTCGTCAATAACAAAGCCTTTTAAATGCAACACCCCAAACAGTTCTTTGGCTTTTACAGGGACACCATACACTTGAACGTTTGAATTAAACTTCTCTAAGCTATCGCAATATAAACTTGCATTGCCCTCTGACTTTTCTGCGCCAATTAAACCGCGTTGCGCGCGATGAAAATCAACCAGTACTTTAATTTCAAGCGAAGGGTTAGCTAACGATGCACTGTGTAGTGCGGCTAAGATTTCACGACCCGCTTCATCATCTTGTAAGTAAAGTGTGGTGATATAAATTCGTTTTTTTGCGTTGGCAATTAAATCTAACAATTGCGTACGGTATTCTTGCGCATTGGTTAAGACGTTAACGTCTTTTGAAGTCAACCCAAATGCGGGTTTCTCTTGCCAAAATAACATAGTTGCCTATTCACTTAGGTCACATAATTAAGCAGTGACAAATCAAAATTAGTTAAAAGATAACAAAAAAAATCAGGCTGGTCATGAATTAACGTCGTTTTATTGGCTAACAGTCTATTTATTAGTCGAGCACTGCTTGTAAGTCATTTGCTAGTACACATTAATGAACAGCTTCGGAATTTGCGAAAAAAAATAATCTCATCTTTTATTTACTTCCTGCTTGTTTTTCTTAGAATCGGGCGCATTAAAACCGTATTAAACGTTTAGGAAAAGATCATGACTGAAGCAAAACATTGTAAGTTACTTATTTTAGGTTCGGGCCCTGCTGGCTACACAGCCGCAGTTTACGCTGCACGTGCTAATTTAAACCCTGTTTTAATTACAGGTATTCAACAAGGTGGCCAGCTAACAACCACTACTGAAGTTGAAAACTGGCCTGGCGATGCACACGGTTTAACCGGCCCTGCATTAATGGATCGTATGAAAGAGCATGCAGAACGCTTTGAAACTGAAATTGTGTTCGACCACATCAACAAAGTTGACGTATCTAAGCGCCCTTTCACACTAACTGGTGACCAAGGTACTTACACATGTGATGCTTTAATTATTGCAACCGGTGCCTCTGCGAAATATTTAGGCTTAGAGTCTGAGACTAATTTCCAAGGTCGTGGTGTTTCTGCTTGTGCAACCTGTGACGGGTTTTTCTATAAAGGCCAAAAAGTAGCGGTTGTTGGTGGTGGTAACACGGCTGTTGAAGAAGCGTTATACCTGTCTAACATTGCTGATGAAGTTCATGTTATCCACCGTCGTGATAGTTTCCGTAGTGAAAAAATTCTTGCAGACCGCCTTGCTGAAAAAGCTGCGAACGGTAATGTTGTAATGCACTACAACCGTACACTTGATGAAGTACTTGGTGACCAAATGGGCGTGACCGGCGTTCGCATTAAAGATGTGGCGTCAGATGCTACTGAAGAACTTGATTTAGCGGGTGTGTTTATTGCCATTGGCCATAAGCCAAACACCGATATGTTTGAAGGTCAGCTAGAAATGAAAGACGGCTACCTAGTGGTTGAATCTGGTCTTAACGGTAATGCAACCCAAACCAGTGTGCCAGGTGTATTTGCTGCTGGTGATGTATCTGACCATATTTACCGTCAAGCGATTACCTCTGCCGGTACTGGCTGTATGGCTGCACTTGATGCAGAACGCTTTTTAGATAATCTGTAATTTAGAATCTAAATTAAAAAAGGGCTGAATTTTCAGCCCTTTTTTATGCCCAAACATAACTGTACTCACACCAAAATTCATTGTACTTATAATTGAAATTAGTTTTATTTATACAATTAATGGCTTAGGTGCGATAGGATCTAAGGGTGAGCAACAAATACCGTCAAATTATATAAGTAAAACTAGCTATAATTATCGTCAGGAATAAAAGCTTTATTCATTTAGGCATTACTAGAAACTGTAAAATCAGTTAAAATGCTTAACTTCATATCAAGTAAATTACCGAGAGTTTTCTATGAGTTTGTATACAAAATATATGGAAGAAATCCAAACCCGTAAAACGGAGCTTGGATTAAGCCCACAACCAATCGATAGCGCTGAACTAGTATCAGAAATAATTAATCAAATTAAAGATACTAATAACGAGCACCGTAAAGATTCACTGCATTTCTTTATTTTTAATACTTTACCTGGAACAACCAGTGCTGCGGGCGTTAAAGCACAGTTTCTAAAAGAAATCATTTTAGGTGAAGAGCACGTTGCAGAGATCACTCCAGAATTTGCATTCGAACTACTTTCACACATGAAAGGCGGCCCATCGATTGAAATGCTAATTGATTTAGCCTTTGCTGATGACGCAAAAATCGCAGCACAAGCTGCAGAAGTACTGAAAACTCAGGTATTCTTATACGATGCAGATATGGAGCGCATTAAAGCGGCCTACGAATCAGGTAACCCAATTGCTAAAGAATTACTAGAGAGCTTCTCAAAAGCTGAATTCTTCACAAAACTACCTGACATCGAAGAAAAAATCGAAGTAGTAACTTACATTGCTGGTGAAGGCGACATCTCAACTGATTTACTGTCTCCAGGTAACCAAGCACACTCGCGTGCTGACCGTGAATTACACGGTAAGTGCATGATCACTGAAGAAGCACAACAAGAAATTGTTGCCCTTCAAAAGAAACACCCTAACGCTAAAGTAATGCTTATTGCTGAAAAAGGCACCATGGGCGTTGGTTCATCACGTATGTCTGGTGTGAATAACGTAGCACTTTGGGCTGGTAAACAAGCAAGTCCATACGTTCCTTTCATCAACATTGCACCTGTTGTTGCAGGTACTAACGGTATTGCACCAATCTTCTTAACAACGGTTGATGTAACTGGCGGTATTGGTCTTGACCTTAAAAACTGGGTTAAGAAAGTAGATGCAGACGGCAATACAGTAACTGATGCAAATGGTGACGCTGTGCTTGAAGAAGCCTACTCTGTTGCTACTGGTACTGTGCTAACAATCAATACTAAAGAGAAAAAGCTTTATAACGGTGATAAAGAGCTTGTTGATATTTCATCAGCATTCACACCGCAAAAAGTTGAATTCATGAGAGCCGGTGGTTCTTACGCCGTTGTATTCGGTAAAAAACTACAAACGTTTGCTGCTGAAACTCTTGGCATTGAAACGCCGCTTGTTTATGCACCTTCAAAAGAAATTTCACACGAAGGCCAAGGCTTAACAGCGGTTGAAAAAATCTTTAACCGTAACGCGGTAGGTGTACTATCAGATACGCCACTTCACGCTGGCTCAAATGTTCGTGTTAAAGTGAACATCGTTGGTTCGCAAGATACAACCGGTCCAATGACAGCGCAAGAATTAGAAGCCATGGCTGCTTCAACGATTTCACCTCTTGTTGATGGTGCCTATCAATCTGGTTGTCATACAGCATCAGTATGGGATAGCAAAGCACAAGCAAACATTCCTAAACTAATGGCGTTTATGAATAAGTTTGGTTTGATCACTGCACGTGACCCGAAAGGCGTTTACCATGCAATGACTGACGTTATTCACAAAGTATTGAACGACATTACAATTGATGATCGCGCTATCATCATTGGTGGTGACTCGCATACACGTATGTCTAAAGGCGTTGCCTTTGGTGCCGATTCAGGTACTGTTGCTGTTGCACTTGCAACCGGTGAATCTGCGATGCCGATTCCTGATTCAGTTAAAGTAACGTTTAAAGGCAAAATGGCTAAGCATATGGATTTCCGCGATGTTGTACATGCAACACAAGCGCAAATGCTTAAGCAATTTGGTGGCGAAAACGTGTTCCAAGGTCGTATCATTGAAGTTCATATTGGTACCCTAATGGCTGACCAAGCGTTTACTTTCACTGACTGGACTGCAGAAATGAAAGCGAAAGCGTCAATCTGTATTTCAAATGATGAAACGTTAATTAAGTCAATTGAACTTGCTAAGTCACGTATCCAAATCATGATCAACAAAGGTATGGAAAACGAAGCACAAACGCTACAAGGTCTAATCGACTTAGCCGACAAGCGTATTGCAGGTATTCAATCTGGTGAAGAGCCAGCACTTTCTCCAGACGACAACGCTAAATACCACGCAGAAGTTGTAGTTGATTTGGACCAAATCGTTGAACCAATGATTGCCGATCCAGACGTAAATAACGATGATGTTTCTAAGCGTTATACTCACGATGTGATCCGCCCTGTTTCTTTTTACAACGACAAGCCTGTTGATTTAGGTTTTGTGGGTTCGTGTATGGTTCACAAAGGCGATATGAAAATTATTGCTCACATGCTACGTAACCTTGAGAAGAAAAACGGTTCTATCTCATTCAATGCGCCATTAGTTGTTGCGCCACCAACATACAACATTGTTGATGAGCTTAAAGCGGAAGGCGATTGGGATATTCTTGCTAAATACGCAGGTTTTGAATTTGACGATGCAAAACCAAAAACGGCTGCACGTACCAAGTATGAAAATATTTTATACCTAGAACGTCCTGGTTGTAACCTATGTATGGGTAACCAAGAAAAAGCAGAACCAGGTGATACTGTTATCGCAACATCAACACGTCTTTTCCAAGGCCGTGTAGTAGCCGATACATCTGAGAAAAAAGGTGAATCACTACTAGGTTCTACGCCAGTTGTAGTTCTATCTTCTGTTCTTGGTCGTTTCCCGACTATGGAAGAGTACAAGTCTGCGGTTGAAGGTATTGACCTTACATCGTTTACACCTGTTGAAGAAGCAATGACAACTAAGTTCAACGCAGGTGAAGCTGTACCAGTAAAAGTGGTTAGCTAATTCGATTAGTTTACCATTTAATTAAGCGCGTTTTTTAACGCGCTTTTTTTATGCCTCAAATTTACCTAACAGCAATGTAAGCCCTGCTCAACCCTATAGAGAACACAACAATTTGTGGTTTGTGATTTTAAAGCAACAGGTTACACTTTGTCTTGACCATGCAGTTATTCAATCGGTGTTATGACTAAACAACTTTATCAACTCGCTCAAAGCCACTTTGCTTTTCCTGATCCCAGCCATGCATTAGATGATCCAGATGGTTTGCTTGCCATTGGTGGATGTTTATCGTTAACGCGGTTAAAAAATGCTTATTTATCTGGTATTTTTCCGTGGTTTAGTGAGCACGAGCCAATTATGTGGTGGTCACCCAGTGAACGCGGTATTGTTGAGCTTGATGACTTTCATGTTAGTAAAAGCTTGCGAAAACATTTAAAAAAGCACCCGGTCACCGTAACTATTAACCATGCTTTTGAAGAAGTGATAGAAGCGTGCCGCGATCAACGCATTGATACCGATGGCACTTGGATAACCCCGCAAATGCAACAGGCGTACATTAATGCCCATCATAATGGCTTAGCTCATAGTTTAGAGGTATGGCGCGAGGGAGAGCTTGTAGGCGGCTTATATGGGATTATGCAAACAGGTGTTTTTTGTGGTGAATCAATGTTTCATCATCAAACAAATTGCTCCAAACTAGCTATGTGGGCGCTAGTTAATTGGCTTAAACGCCATAATGCGCATTTTATTGATTGCCAATTAGAAAATCCTTATTTAATGTCGTTAGGTGCCAGCGTGGTTTCGCGTGAAGAATTTTTAACTAAACTTAATAAAGCACAGTGTTACACCCCAGCTGCCAGCATGTGGCAGCCACAGGAGCTAATCGCGATATATGAATGAACAACTTCCAGCTCGTATAGGCCTAAGCCAACCGTTTGAATGCAGTTATTTACCTGATCGCCAAGAGCAACTGCTGGTGATACTCGACCCAAGTTGTTATAGCAGCAACAAGTTTGAGTCGTTATTAGGATTAGGCTTTCGTCGCAGTGGTAACCAAATTTACCGTCCACACTGCCCTATTTGCAGCGCGTGTAGTTCTGTGCGCGTTTTAGCTGATGAATTTATGCCGACAAAATCGCAAAAACGTAAACTTAACAAAGCAAAAAACCGCTTTGAGGTAAAATATTCTCAAGTTGAACGCGAACAATACTATCCACTTTACAGTAAATACATTAGCTTGCGCCACCAAGACGGTTCTATGTATCCACCTGATAAATCACAATTTCAAAGCTTTTTGTTTTGTAGCTGGTTAACCATCACCTTTATAGAGCTTTGGGATCAAGAAAACTTAGTGGCCGTTGCTGTAACTGATTGTATGGACAACGCTATTTCGGCTATTTATACATTTTTTGACCCTGACTACGAACACTTTAGTTTAGGCACTGTAATGATATTACAGCAGCTTAAATTTGCTAAACAGCAGCGCAAACAGTTTGTTTATTTAGGCTATCAAATAGATGAATGCGACAAAATGAAGTATAAAACCCAGTTTTTACCCGCCCAAAAACAGCTCAATGACCAGTGGGTGGCTATTTAATTTACAAAAATAGCCCCTGCGCCTTTACTTATTGGCGTATTTTGGGCAAAATCTGCAGCGTTTAACTATTAAAGAGGTGTTACGCTAAACATGGCGAAAGAAGACGTAATCGAAATGCAAGGGACAGTCCTTGATACTTTACCAAATACAATGTTCCGAGTTGAGCTAGAAAATGGTCACGTAGTTGTGGCTCATATTTCAGGTAAAATGCGCAAAAACTATATCCGTATTTTAACCGGCGATAAAGTAACGGTAGAAATGACTCCTTACGATTTATCGAAAGGTCGTATCGTATTCCGTGCTCGCTAAGTAAGTGCGTAAACGAGATTTAGTTTTTGGCTAGTGAAAACTAGCTTTAAGCGTTTATTAAATGTAATTAATGGTAGTAGCCAGTAATTACATTTAATAAACAAAAAACCCAGCCTTTGCTGGGTTTTTTGTTGCCTATTTCTTTGGCAAATAAAAAAGCCTGCATAAAGCATGCTTTTTAAATTGCTAACTTTTTTAGGTTAGGCTGGCGTTAAGTCACTCTCGTAATCAAAACGCAGTTTTTTATCTTTAACCGATACTTTTACCGTACCGCCAGAAATTAGCTCACCAAACAGTATTTCGTTAGCCAATTGCTTTTTAAGATCTTCTTGGATAACACGCGCCATAGGACGCGCGCCCATTGCTTTGTCATAGCCTTTATCAGCCAACCATTCACGTGCTTTAGAAGTAAGCTCAAGGTTAACTGACTTCTTATCCAGTTGCGCTTGTAACTCAACAACAAATTTATCAACCACTTGCAAAATAACCTCTTTCTCGAGGTGATTAAACCAAATAATGTTATCTAAGCGGTTTCTAAATTCAGGTGAAAATACTTTGTTAATTTCACCCATTGCATCGTGTGTGTGATCTTGCTCACTAAAACCAATCGACTTACGCGTGGTTTCTTGTACGCCGGCATTGGTGGTCATCACCACTACTACGTTTCTAAAGTCAGCTTTTCGGCCGTTATTATCTGTTAGCGTACCGTGATCCATAACTTGTAGTAAAATGTTGTAGATATCAGGATGCGCTTTTTCAATTTCATCCAGCAATACCACTGCATGTGGGTTTTTGATCACCGCTTCTGTTAATAAGCCGCCTTGTTCAAAACCTACATAACCCGGAGAAGCACCGATTAAACGGCTCACCGCATGGCGCTCAACGTATTCAGACATATCAAAACGAATAAACTCAACACCCATGCATTTGGCTAATTGCTTGGTAACCTCTGTTTTACCTACCCCTGTTGGGCCTGCAAATAAGAACGAACCAACCGGTTTGTTCTCGTTTGCTAAACCTGAGCGCGATAAGCGAATAGCAGAAGTTAATGCATCAATGGATTGATCTTGTCCAAACACCAACATTTTTAAATTACGGTCTAAGTTTTTCAGCGTTTCTTTATCAGACGACGACACATTTTGAGGCGGAATACGCGCCATTTTAGACACAATCATCTCAATATCAGATACACCAATGGTTTTTTTACGCTTAGACGTAGGCAGTAGCCGTTGGCTTGCGCCTGCTTCATCAATAACGTCAATCGCTTTATCAGGTAAGTGACGCTCATTAATGTACTTGGCACTTAGCTCGGCGGCTGCTTTTAACGCTTTTTGCGTATAACGAATACCGTGGTGTGCTTCGTAACGATCTTTTAAGCCGTTAAGAATTTTAGTGGTATCTTCAACACTAGGTTCAAGCACATCAATTTTTTGAAAACGGCGAACTAAGGCGCGATCTTTTTCAAAAATATTTTTATACTCACCGTAAGTGGTAGAACCCATGCAGCGTAATTGCCCACTTGAAAGTAACGGCTTAATTAAGTTTGAAGCATCCATTACCCCGCCCGAGGCAGCACCTGCACCAATGATGGTGTGAATTTCATCAATAAATAAAATTGAACCCGGTTTTGCTTGTAACTCTTTTAATAAACTTTTAAAGCGTTTTTCAAAATCGCCTCGGTATTTGGTACCGGCAAGTAACGCACCCATATCTAAAGAGTACACAACCGCATCTGCAATAACTTCAGGTACTTGTTCATTAACAATACGATAGGCTAAGCCCTCGGCAATGGCTGTTTTACCAACGCCGGCTTCACCAACCAGTAATGGGTTATTCTTTTTACGACGACACAGCACTTGCACTGTGCGCTCTACTTCGCTGTCACGACCAACAAGCGGGTCAATGTTACCCTCTTTAGCGTGTATATTAAGGTTTGTAGTAAAGCTGTCGAGCTTGCTCGCTTCCTCACTTGCTACTTCTTGTACCTCTTCATGAATGTCGTCGGTGTCATCGCCTAATTCGTCGTCACCTTTGGCAATTCCATGAGAAATAAAGTTAACAATATCCAGCCGAGAAATATCATTCTTTTTAAGTAAATACACTGCTTGGCTTTCTTGTTCAGAAAAAATAGCCACCAGCACATTCACGCCAGTCACCTCATTTTTACCCGAAGATTGCACATGAAATACCGCGCGCTGTAATACACGCTGAAAGCCAAGTGTTGGTTGAGTTTCGCGTTCTTCTTCTAAATCGGGAATAACCGGTGTGGTTTCATCAATAAATTCAAGTAACTCTGTTTTTAATCCAGAAACGTCAACACCACACGCATTGAGCGCTTCTCCAGCTGATGGATTGTCGAGTAGAGCGAGTAAAAGATGCTCTACGGTCATAAACTCATGACGACGTGTACGCGCTTCACGAAACGCGGTGTTCAAAGTTAGTTCTAAGTCTTTATTTAGCATTGGCAACCCCTTACAGAGATAATAATTTTATACCGCACTTCAAAGATGAAAGTTCACCTTTATGGTATTTATTCCTGCTCACAACTACATAGCAGTGGATGCTCGTTATCCCTTGAGTAGCGGTTAACTTGCTCAGCCTTGGTATGTGCTACGTCGGCGCTATAAACACCACATATACCCTTACCTTGCTGATGTATTTGCAGCATCACATCAGTTGCTCTATCGCTATCCATATTAAAAAACGTCATTAAGATCTCTATTACAAAATCCATCGGCGTGTAATCATCGTTGTTTAACACAACTTTATATTTTCGCGGTGGCTGCAACTTTTGCTTTTCACTATCGCGAACGGTGTCGATAACACCAGAATCTTTCATACCACTCATAATTAAATATAGTCTTGTCTTTGTAACTCAAGCAAACTTGAATAAAAAAATAAATAAAATGTTAAAAAATAACCTAAAACACTTGACTGGTTGCTTAAATAAACTACAGTCAAATGGTGATTGATTAAACCTTAGTCAGTCTAGCAAACAATACAGTTTAGGATAACTAAATTAGTCAACTTATAGAAGGATGTAGAAGTATGGCTTGTGGTAAAGTCAAATGGTTCAACAACGCCAAAGGTTTTGGTTTCATCGTAGAAGACGGTTGCGAGAACGACATTTTTGCTCATTACTCCACAATTGTAATGGACGGATACAAGACACTTAAAGCTGGTCAAGATGTTACCTTCGAATTACAACAGGGCCCTAAAGGTCTACACGCTACTAATATAGCGCCTAATGGCGATATTATAGGGTGATTGTAATTATGAGACTAAAGCGAGTGACCTGTTTAGATCCTCGCTTAATTTCTTAAAAATCCCTAACCACTCCAATATAAATTGCCTCATTGTTTGTTAATTCAACCCCACTCCTTGATTTTATTTTATCTACCCCAATAATTTCAGTATTAGAAGTTTAACTGCTGGCGTCTGGCGTGTAATCCTAGCCCTTTTTAGCCAAGCTTGTTACACTCTTTATCCTGTAAAACGTAATTACTTTAGCCTAATGGCTAGTTTGTATTTACATAAATTTTAGTTATAAAAGACACTAGTCCGTCAGGTGTGATTATTCTCACCTTGTTTAGGTTATACGAGTACCAACACCTAACAGACTACTCATTGCATGTACTAATGCTTAATTTAAAAGTATTAGGCGATGATTTCTTTGCATTGTTGAATTTGGCCAATGCGGCCTACTATCTAGGAATGATGATGACATCAAAAATTATCTATACAAAAACGGACGAAGCTCCGGCACTAGCAACTTATTCGTTGTTACCTATTATCCAAGCATACACAAATGCGGCAGGTGTTGAAGTTGAAACACGCGACATCTCATTAGCTGGTCGTGTAATTGCGAGCTTCCCGGATTACCTAACAGAAGAACAACGCATTGGTGATGCACTTGCAGAACTTGGCGAAATGGCAAAAACACCAGAAGCTAACATCATTAAATTACCGAACATTAGTGCATCAGTTCCACAACTTCGCGCTGTAATTAAAGAGCTTCAAGAAAAAGGTTATGCACTTCCAGAATACCCGGTTGAACCTAAAAACGATGAAGAGAAAGCGATTCAAGCAGCCTACGATAAAATTAAAGGCAGCGCAGTAAACCCTGTACTTCGTGAAGGTAACTCTGACCGTCGTGCACCAGGTTCAGTGAAAGAGTATGCACGTAATAACCCACATTCAATGGGCGCGTGGAGCAAAGATTCACAATCATACGTTGCAAGCATGGAAGAAGGTGACTTCTTTGGTTCTGAGCAATCACTAACTGTTGATGAAGCAACGGATGTTCGTATCGAACACGTAGCGGCTAATGGCGATATCACTGTACTTAAGCAAAGCACGCCATTACTTGCTGGTGAAGTAATTGATGCATCACGTATTAGTGCAGCAAAATTACAAGCATTCCTAGAAGCTGAAATCAATGCAGCTAAAGAAAAAGGCGTGTTATTTTCGCTTCATATGAAAGCAACCATGATGAAAGTATCTGATCCAATCATCTTTGGTCACGCTGTAAAAGTATTCTACAAAGACGTTTTTGCAAAACACGGTGCACTTTTTGAAGAGCTAGGTGTTGATGTAAATAACGGTTTAGGCGATGTGTACTCTAAAATTCAAACATTAGATGACGCTAAGCGCGAAGAAATTGAAGCAGACATTCAAGCGGTTTACGCTAACCGCCCTGCTATCGCCATGGTTGATTCTCATCGTGGTATTACAAACTTACACGTACCAAGTGATGTGATCATCGATGCTTCTATGCCTGCTGCAATTCGTTCAAGCGGTCAAATGTGGAATAAAGACGATAAATTACAAGACACAAGCTTTGTAATTCCAGATCGTTGTTACTCTGGCGTTTACAAAGCAACGATTGATTTTTGTAAACAGCACGGTGCTTTTGATCCTACAACTATGGGTAGCGTACCAAACGTTGGCCTTATGGCTCAAAAAGCGGAAGAATACGGCTCACATGACAAAACATTTGAAGCAAAAGCTGACGGTACTATTCGTGTTGTTGACACAAACGGTAACACCCTACTTGAGCACAGTGTTGAGCAAGGCGATATCTGGCGTATGTGTCAGGTTAAAGATGCACCAATTCAAGATTGGGTTAAACTTGCAGTAAACCGCGCTCGCGCAACTGGTAATCCGGCTATTTTCTGGTTAGATGCAGAACGTGTACACGATGCTGAGCTAATCAAAAAAGTGAACAAATACTTGCCAGATCATGATACTGCTGGCCTAGATATTCAAATTTTATCGCCAATGGATGCAACCTTATTCTCACTAGCACGCATCAAAGAAGGTAAAGATACGATTTCTGTAACAGGTAACGTATTACGTGATTACCTAACAGATTTATTCCCAATTTTAGAATTGGGTACTAGTGCTAAAATGCTTTCAATTGTGCCACTGATGAATGGCGGTGGTTTATTTGAAACAGGTGCCGGTGGTTCTGCTCCTAAGCACGTTCAACAGTTTGAAAAAGAAAACCACTTACGTTGGGATTCTTTAGGTGAGTTCTTAGCACTTGCTGCGTCACTTGAACACCTAAGCACAACAACGGGTAACAACAAGGCACAAGTACTTGCTGATACGCTTGATAAAGCAACGGGCACATTCCTAGCTGAAAACAAGTCACCTTCACGCAAAGTTAAAGAGATTGATAACCGTGGTTCTCATTTCTTCTTATCTTTATTCTGGGCTCAAGAACTTGCTAAGCAAAATGAAGATAGCGAGCTTAAAGCGCAATTTACACAAATTGCTAGCGACCTTGAAACCAACAAAGAGCAAATTGTTAACGAGCTAAACGATGCACAGGGTCCTGCAATGAACATTGGCGGTTACTTCCAGCCAAATGACGATGCAGCCTTCAAAGCAATGCGTCCAAGCACGACATTTAACGAGATTTTATCTAAACTAGTATAAATCGATTAAATGAATGTAAAGGCGCTCACAGAGCGCCTTTTTTGTGCCTAAGAAAAAGGCCGCTAATGCGGCCTTTTCAATTCAACTTTAAAAGTTTATTTTGTGTATGCGCGTGGCATGTTCGACTCTGTTGTATAGCGCTCACGCAGTTTATCTTGGCGAGATTCAGTACTAACCTCAACACCATTGATAAACATTTTATTCACGTGGCTGCTCAGCTCAAACGGGTCGTTACTCCACATAACAACATCAGCGGCTTTACCTACTTCTAGGCTACCCGCGTTAATACCAAATACATCAGCCACATTCGAAGTCATGGCCTTTAATGCGCCTTGTTGGCTCATACCGTAAGACACTGCGTTACCGGCATCGTAGCGAAGCTGGTAAACATTGTGACTTGCGTCACCACCCACAGTTAGTAGCACTTTAACACCGGCTTTTTCTAGTATGCCGGCATTATTCAAGCTCGCATGCAACGAATCAAAGCTACCTGGTAAGTTATCCATTGCACTAATGATCACAGGAATGCCTGCTTTAGCGATGCGATCTTTAACTACAACGGCATCTTGAGCGCCATTAAGGACAATGTTTACGCCAAACTGCTGTTTCACTTTTATTAGTTCAACAATATCTGATGCACGCGACACACTAATTAGTAATGGTATATCGCCTTTTAGTACTTTAGCCATTACCGTGTCTTCAGCACTTGGCTTAGCGTCGTCTTTTTTAGCGTCTTTACTTGCTTTGGTTTGATGCTCATCTAATTTTTTAATAAGCGTTTGCAAAGTAAATGCACGAGAACCTTTACTACGCTCACCTAAATGAACCACTAGTGCAGCTTGCTTTTTATCTACGCTTTCAAAGCTACCACTTAAATCAACAACACTTGCTAGGCCTGCAAATATGCTGTCACCACCGTATGGGGTGATCAAATCGCGAGTGATACCGCCTTTACGTGCATAAGGAATTAAGCTTGAACGAGGATTGAATGCTAAGCTTGCATCAAAATCGATACCTGCTTTGTCTTCTCCTGCATCGCGAGAACCGGCAACTGCACCTACTTCAACTAAGCCAAGCTGATTTACACTGGCGATAAAACCAGCCGTCACTATTTGACCTTTAGCATCAATAACTTTGTCAGCTTTAACATCGCTAGGGTTAATGGCAGTGATTTTGCCTTCATTCATTACAATGCTAGCTCCTTCTAATACACCTTGTTCTGAAGATGTATGCAAAGTTGCATTAATGATTGCTAATGACTTGGCGCTCACGGCACCCGATGCTAGTAGCCCTGCAGCAACCAGAGAAAGCGAAAACGAACGTGATAATTTTTTCATTCTGGGTGCTCCTTATTGTTGACCTAACATAAAATCACTTTGTGCTTGGAATGCGCTATCGTTTCTATCGTAAACTTTTGCACCATCAACAAACACTTGCTCTGCTTTTGCATAAACACTAAACGGGCTTTGATTCCAAATAACAACATCAGCTTGTTTACCTGTTTCAAGTGAACCTGTTTTATCTTCAATGCCTAATGATTTAGCGGCGTTAGACGTGATCCATTTAATCGCGTGTTGCTCAGAAATATCAAACCCATTTTGGTTTGCACTGTACATTACTTTTGCGGCTTCTTGGTTCAAGCGTTGAATCGTCGTATCAGAATCTGAGTGCACAACAGCACATGAGTTTTTAACTGCATCAACAATAGCGACGTTCTCTTGCACCATATCGTAGGCTTCCATTTTAAAGCCCCACCAGTCTGGCCAAAGTGCTGCACACGAGCCATTTTCAGCTAATAAATCAGCAATTTTATAGGCTTCAATTCCGTGGTGGAATGTGCCCGCATGATAATTAAACTCTTTAGAAAGGTCGATCATCATCGCCATTTCTTCTGCTTTGTAGCAGTGATTGTGAATACGAACTTCACCTTCTAAAACACCACGTAATGTATCGTATTTAATATCACGATGTGGAGCTTCTGGGTTTTTACCCGCAGCGTAATCAGCATCGTATTTATCCCACTCACGCTTATATTCTTGAGCGCCAATCCAAGCTGTACGATATCCTGCCATATTACCCATACGTGTCATCGGTAATACGCCTTTACGACCGTAAACACGTTTAGGGTTTTCACCACATGCCATTTTTAAACCGTATGGTGCATCAGGAAATTTCATCCCTTGCATGGTGTGAGCCGGTACATTTTTAAGGGTAACGCCACGTCCACCGAATAAATTAGCCGAACCCGGTAAAATTTGTAATGACGTAATACCGCCTTCACGTGCGCGATTGAAACCTGGATCTTGTGGCCAAATTGAATGCTCAACCCATACTTCTGCCGTATTTGGACTGGTCATTTCGTTACCATCTTGATGAGACTCAACCGATGGATTTGGATAAGCACCTAAATGTGAATGAACGTCAATAATGCCTGGTGTTACCCATTTACCTTGTGCGTCGATGGTGGTATCTGCATCAGCGGTTAAATCTTTACCAATTTGCTGCACTTTACCGTCGACAATTAATACATCAGCTTCATCTAAACGCTCACCCGTCCCTGTTAATACAGTCGCATTGGTGATTAACGTGCTTGATGTCGCTACCGGTTGGTAAGTACTTGGGTATGGGTTTTTATTAATGGTTACTTTGTCATCTTGTGGGCCGCTTTCTTGGCAACCAACAAGTGCTGCTGCTAAACCAACAGCTAACAATGAGGGAGCAAATTTTTGCATGTTTTTAGGTTCTCCTGTTTTTTTACTACTTTAGCGAAAGCAAACGCATAAAGCTAAAAAAACAGGTGAAAAGGCGGTTATTTAAGGTGAATTTCTGTAATTATTTTTTTATATAATTGTTATAAAGCTTATCCAGAGCTCCTTCGGTGGTGAGCGATGGATCTTTACTTATAAAGTGTTTAACCGTTCGTGTTACAAAATCCGAATTTTGCTTATGTAATTTTGAAAAATCTTTAATCAATGTATTACCATCTTTTGCGGCTGTAACTTTATCATGACGATGTCTGTATTGACTCAATGCCTTATTAAAATCACCTTGATAGTCTTCCACTAAAATTTTATAAAAGTCACTTTTTTGTACTTTTAATACAGTAATGCAATAGTTAAGCGCTTCTTTGAAATCGGTAAATACAGTGCCTTCAACATCAAACTCTTTAGTTTTTTCACGCACTGTGACACGTGCTTCCTCAGTGGCATAACTAAAGCCCGTAAAGGCGAGTCGCTCAGCCGCTTCTTTACCTAGCTTCATACCTGCTTGAATACTATGCGCAAATTCATCACTCATATCAGCGAGTTCGTTTTCTTCCCACATGTTGTAAACACGCAGAGGTTTTGCATACTTATTAGATAATTTCTTTTTAAGTTTGCTAAATCGCTCATCAATGGTCATTAATCGCTCATTGTGAAGTAATGCATGGCATTCGTAACAGGCTGCAATGGCAACAAAGTCAGCTTCTTCACCTAGATCAATAATACTTTGTAGCATATGCAATGGCGGGCAATGATCGCGCTCTGTTGCCTCACAGCCGCAATAAAAACATTGGTTAAAATGCTGTTGCTCACACGCATAAGCTTGCTGGTAGTAACTTGCTAACGTTTTATTCACAATTGCGCTCCAAAAATATAAAATGCCACAAATTTAGGGCGCGATAATAACAGCCTGAAAAAATATTTCAGTAGGAAAACGCTAAAGTGTGTCAAAAATAAATTATTTATGAACAACTTTTCATACACCTACAAAATTGCACGATTTATATACACATCTTCTTACAGCTTACCCCATTCAGTTAACAACATTTCGGCTACATTAAGCAATACTTAAGTTGCATATAAACAAAGAGGCAAATACTATGATTTCTTTCAAAGCAACTCTATATTCAACTGTATTATTGGGCGCAGCAACATTAACAGCACCTGTAATGGCAACCACCTTTGTTGCCGCTGACTCATCACCCGGTACCCAAGCTTGTATGGCCGTTGCATCTAACAAAAGGTTGACACTTCACAGAGCCATGAAAGATCTGCGAATTAGTAAACATGTAATTGGCAAAAAATTACTCTGTAATGATTTATCAATGGGTGATTTTGTAGCGCTGTATGATTTAAATAAATCAGCACGCTTTTTAAATATTGAAGCGTCTACTAGTACGTCAATAAGAGATTTAGCAAAAGCAAACAAACCGCTTGTGGTTATTATGGCGGGGTCTAAATAATATTACAGGTTTTAAATGCGTTTAATTTACTCGAGTCAAACACGTTAAGCAGGGCTTAGTACCTGCTTAACGTATATTTATTATTAAATAAGCGCTGCCAACAAACCAAATAAGCCACCAAACACCCCACCCCATACAACGAGCCAACCTAAGTGTTCGCGGATCATGGTTTGAATTATTTCTTTCACCATTTTAGGGGTGAGTTCATCTAAGCGTTCATCCACTAACTTAAGCACCGTATTATGCAAACTTTCCGCGTTATTACCTTGGGTTAACATATCGCTTAATAGTGTTTTAAAATCGTCGGTGTCGCTTATTTGCACCAGTGATGATTGCATTTTTTCAATAAACTTTTCTCGCATTGGCTCAACGGCTTCAGTGCCGCCAAACATTGCAAGCATGCTACCAAATTGTGATTGCTCAATAACCACTAACAAATTATCGAATGCGGGATTTAAATCCACCTTATAAATAACTGACTCAAAGTCTATCGTTGGTTGAGCCTTGCTTAGAAGCTTGTCTATTTTATGCTCAGAAAAGAACTCCGTAAGTATTAAGTTTCTTATAGCCACTTTAAAACTTTCAAACTTAAGTGCAATTACACCCGAACCATATAAAAACGGCACTTTTTCAAACAGCATATGAATAGCGAGTAAGTTTGTAACTGCACCGGAGAGTGCAAATAAGCCCACAGAAAGTACAATGGTTTGTTCAAATACAAAACCAATAACAACACAACACGCTGCTAATAAGTTAGTGATAAAACTTTTATTCATTTTTATTCCATTTCAGTGATTTGTATCAGAAATTGATAGTATTAATTTTACACCGATTAATTTGTTTATTTAATCCCTTTTTGCCATAGTTTATTTATAGGTTTAAAAGGTGACTATTGTTATGTGGAAAACAATCAATCAAGAGATCAGCCAGGCTATCCATTATGATTTTAAACACACCCATAAACGTCAGTTGCAAAACACATCCACCGATAAGTTGTTTCATTTAAGCGATGGCAAGCACAATTACTTAGTTAAAGTTGGGCAAAAACATGAGCTAGAGCGCTTTGAGGCTCAAGCTCAAGGCTTAAAACAGCTTACTCAAAACAGTGTATTTATGGTGCCAGACTGTATTATAACTGGGGCCAATATAGAATACGCCTTCATTGTATTAGAGTGGCTTACATTTGACGAGCTTCCCCACACTCATTGGTCAACTATGGGGGAGCATCTTGCCATGTTACATCAAAAACACCAGCAAGCGATGTTTGGTTTTGATACCGACAATTATTTAAGCTCAACGCTTCAGCCTAATCAGTGGCATAAAAAATGGGATGTATTTTTTGCAGAAGAACGTATTGGTTGGCAATTACAACTATTAGCTGAAAAAGACATTGTACTTTCAGACCCCGAACAACTAATAAATTTAGTAAAAGAGACACTGCATAATCATCATGTTTTACCCTCATTATTACATGGCGATTTTTGGCGTGGTAACCTGGGCTTTGTAAATAACATTCCGACCTTGTTTGACCCCGCCTGCTATTACGGTGATCGGGAAGTCGATATTGCTATGAGCGAGCTCTATGCTCCCCTTCCAGAGGATTTTTATGATACCTACAAGCATCACTACCCTTTAGCACAGGGTTATGAGCAACGTAAGCTTGTTTATCAGCTTTACCCTGTTTTAAACAACGCTAACATTTTTGCGGGTCATTATCTAAATCAGGCTAAAGAGCACGTTGATAAACTAATAAACTTACTAGACTAAACTCGTAAACTAAAATAAATGCAGTAAACAAGATATAAGCACTATATTTAGTGTAAGCCCGTTGTGTGCTACCCACGTAAAAAAACTTAGTTTTTATGAGGTGTTATTATGAAAGACTTTTTATCACAACGCATCGCCTGTCCACATTGTGGACACCATATTCATTTAGATCTCGATGCCAGTATGGGCGATCAAGACTACTATGAAGAATGTAGTGCCTGCTGTAACCTTATACACTTGAACATGCATATAGACTATGCACGTAACAAGTTAGAGTTACATGTGGACAGCGATGACGAACAAATATTTTAGCTATGTTGGCGCATGTAGTTTTCAACGGTGTTTATAATTGTGTAGGTTTGCTGGTCGACTTCAATATTGAACTCATCACCCACAACGGCTTCACCTAAATTAGTTATATCGAGTGTTTCTGGTATTAGATGCAACCAAAAGCCAAACTCATCAATATTACCCACCGTTAAACTTGCACCATTAACAGATACAAATCCTTTGTATAGCACATATTTTTGCCATTTTTGTGGCAGGCTGAGCTGTATTTTGTAGTTGTTTTCTAACTTCACTATTTGCGCAATTTTTGCGGTGCAATGAATATGTCCAGATACAATATGTCCACCCAACTCAGTACCAAATGACACTGAACGCTCGTAATTAACTAAACTACCCAATTCCAGTTGCCCAAGATTAGTTAGCTGCAGAGTTTCGTCAATAACATCAAAATGCACTTGAGCAACCACATCGTGATTACTTAGCTCTACTTTTACCACAGTCAAACAGCAACCATTTATAGCGATGCTGGCACCTAAGTCTAAATGCTTCACGTATTGCTCATTGACAGAAACTACCAGACGCAATACGCCCTGTGCATGGGTTTTAGAAACTACCGTTGCTTGAGTTTGAATAATACCGGTAAACATAAAAATCGCTTCTATTTCTTACAAAGTGCTAGTTTAACGTATCAAAAGACAAAATCATTCACTTAATAGCACTTATTCATGGTTATTTTCACCACCAAGATGAATTAAATACAAACACCGACCACCAGCATAGCTTGGCTGATCACAATAGATTACAATGCGACTATGTTTTTCTGAATAGCTGTTTTTTATGACTTTTTGTAGTTGGGAAGCCAAACGTTTACTTTCTCTTGCCGTTCCCGTTTTTTTAGCACAAGTAACTTTAGTATTAATGTCTGTGGTTGACACCATTATGGCCGGACAAGTGAGCCCTACCGATTTAGCTGCACTATCAATTGCAACGGGGATATGGAACCCAATTTTATTAGCAATACAAGGGATTTTATTAGCATTAACGGGCGTTATTGCCCAATTCGCTGGTGCTAAAGATCGTAACGGCATCAGCCATTATTTTCAGCAAGCCCTTTATTTAACACTCCTTTTAAGTATTGCTGGTTTTAGTGCGGCGCAGCTTGCCAATACTGTTATTTTACAGCTAAACACCACCCCAGCAATTGCTGGACTTGCCTTTGACTACATTCATTTTGTTAAGTGGGGTGTGTTTGGCTTTTTAATTTTTACCGTTTATAGAAATATGACCGAAGGCATGGGGATGACCAAGCCTGCATTTTATATTAGCCTACTAGGGCTTGCGGTAAACATTCCACTCAATTATATTTTTATCAATGGCTTATTTGGCCTACCAGCTTTTGGCGGAGCCGGTTGTGGTATCGCTACCGCACTCGTATTTACTGTTATGGCCATTGCGCAGGTGACTTATTGTCAGCTCAGCAAAAAAGTAGACGCCAAAGGCTTATTAGCGGGCTTTGAAAAACCTAACTTTAAAACCATAGGTATTATTACCAAACTCGGTATTCCTATATCACTAGCCACTTTTTTTGAAGTAACCTTGTTTGCCTGTATACCTTTATTTATTGCGCACTTAGGTGCGGTGGCTGTGTCTGGCCATCAAATTGCAGCCAGTGTTACGGCACTATTATTTATGATGCCTCTTAGCCTCTCAATTGCAATTAGCATACGAATTGGTAATTTATTTGGGCAAAATCATTTAGACCAATTAAAAGTAGCCGTGTCTACAAGTTATATTTTAGCGGCAATTATCGCCCTATTTATCGCTTTTATTACTTTTATAGGTCGCGATGTGATTAGCGAGCTTTATAGCGATAGCCCTGCGGTACTCGCACTTGCTTCATCAATTATGATTTTAGCCTGTATTTATCAACTTCCTGATGCATTACAAGTAGCTGCAAATGGTATATTGAGAGGCTTAAAGCACACAGCCCCTATTTCTTATATTACTTTTATCTCTTATTGGTTAATCGGCTTTAGTTTAGGCTACGTATTAGCAAGAACAGACTTAATAGTGCCAGCAATGGGCCCGCATGGTTTTTGGATAGGCATTATCGTTGGATTATCAGTTGCAGCTGTACTACTGATGCTGACAGTGCATAGGCGATTTAAACGTGAACCATTTATTCTCTCTTAAACAATCTATAAATAACACACTGCCACTTAGTTGGTTACTGGCAGTGTGTTGTGTATTTCTTTTTGGCTGCTCAGAGCAGCCCAGTGAGGCAAATAAAACTTATTTGTCTCGCTTAAGTAGTACCTTTCAAGTTCCCGAGCCAAAGAGAAATCCACTGCAACAACTCACGTTAGTCGCGCCTAAAAATACCTTTCAGCCCGCAATTAAAATTGGTATAACTGAACTTGCTGGTATTAGCCAATGTAAACTGAACGTTTTAATAAGCGAGCATAACAACCAATTAGGTAAAACAGCCACCGCTGCCAGCCAATTGAAGTACCAAATAGATTTTATTCAAAGCGCGCAAAACTGTTTAAATAGCTTGGATAAACAAAGCAAGATTTACAACAAAATTGCTGCGGCAAAAACTCAAAAACAAGCTCAGCTCACTCAGTTTTTCAACAATATGTTATTTAGTGAACCCGAGCTCAACAGCAGTTGGCAATTAACCGGCCAAGAGCTCAGCACTCAACCGGCTGGGTTTAGCGACACAGTTGAGGGGCTTAAAAAGCTAACTACCATAAAACAGCTAATAGAAAACCAAAATAATATGGCAATAAACAGTGATGATATTTTGTCAGCGCTTGAGCCGCTTAACAAATACGAGTTTAACCAACAACTTATTCAAGCCGCACGTGAACAAATTAGCTTAAATCATGCGGCCACCCAGTTTGTAAATACTTTAACGCTTGAAGATATATGCCCAAAGGGTAAAAACAAGCAGCAAGCTAAAATTGTCAGTAATATATTCAATAAATATTACTTGAAACAAATTCAGCCTTATCAAGCGCAGCTTAGTGGTTATTTAGAAACATTGCAGCCGCTGTATGTGCAGCTGTGGTTTAATCAAGCAGTAAGCAGTGAAGAGATAAATGCGCTTCTTGACCCAAACGCTAAAAACTTACTCGCTCAGCTAAAATCGTCAGCAAAAGAGCATGTTATATGGTGGCAAAAATTTTATAAAACGTGTGAAATCAGTCCAATATGAATAAAAAAACGGCAAATAAACTCAAATAGCATAAACATGCTTGATTCACTCCCCATCACGCTATATATTAGCGACCGTTGTTAAGCAATTAACAACTCTTAAATACATGCAATACGACTGTAGCTCTGTTGGGCGAGATTGGACCGAAGCGAAGCTTCGCAGCCGAACGAGGTGGAGGCAGGACGCCGACAGGATGAAGCTTCATGGACGAATTAAATAATATATAGACTTATAGTACGACTGTAGCTCAGTTGGTTAGAGCACTACCTTGACATGGTAGGGGTCGGTGGTTCGAATCCACTCAGTCGTACCAATCTCCATAACTATAAAAAAGAAAAAGCACTACCTACTCTTGATCACCCGGTCCAGAGGTCGGTGGTTTGAATCCACTCAGTCGTACCAATCTCCATATCTAAACTGTTAAAAAAGAAAGAGCACTACCCTCTCTACATATCTACACAATAAAAAAAGAACGTAGGTCGGTTAAGTGGCAAAGCCACGCCACCCGACATTGGGTAACCCCCCAATATCAAAAACACTCCAAAAAAGCGCACTCGATCTACACTTGCTTAATAAATATCAAGTAACATCCATTTAATCACCCTGCAAAATTAGAATTTATTGCTTGATAATTCATACTATGTTAACAAATAGACTATCTTATAAATTAATACATCAAAAGCACGCTAAGGAAGGATTTAACTATGAAGTTTGTTACGCTCATTTTACTAGCCTTACTTGGTTTTTCAGTTGAAGAAGCTCATGCAAAAACTGTGATAAAAGTAGGTGGCTATGAGTTCCCTCCTTATATAGAAATTGTTGATGGGCGTGCTTCTGGTCTTACCGTTGAATTAATAAGCGAGCTAAATAAAATACAGCCTTCTTATCATTTTGAATTAGTACTAACCACACCCATTCGTCGCTTTAAAGATTACCAAAATGGCCTATTCGATTCGATTTTTTTTGAGAACCCAGATTGGGGATGGCTACAGGGAAACAATGTAATTAGTAACTCCCCTGTTGTAGCCATAGATACAGAAGTATTTATTGCTTTAAAGCAATTTGCCAAGTCTCAAGCCTGGTTTGATAACTTAGCAGATAAAACCTTGGTGGGTATTTTAGGCTACCATTATCCGTTAGCTAATTACGAAAGTAGCCCCTCAGTTCTTGAAAACGAATATAAAATGACTTTATTAAGCAGCCATAAAAGAAGTATTGAATTAGTATTAAAAAAACGCAGCGATAGCGCTATTGTTACTCGTTCTTACCTAAATCAATACTTTAGCAAGTATCCAAAAAGCAAGCGTTTGCTACTTGTGTCTGAGAGAGTGGCACAAACCTATAATCATCAGTTATTACTTCGCCCAAACCACACGCTAGATATAAGCACCTTGTATAAATGGGTAAAGCAAGCACTCACGCAAGGCAATATTGCAGCTAGGCTAAAGCAACTTGGGCTTCAACAATCACCTCTAATTACACCTTTACTGCAGACTAGCCAAACAAATACTGCTAATTAATGGCAGTAACTAGAAAACTTACTATTCTCATCATTTGTCGCAAACTCAACTAATGTCATCAGTAAATCACTGTGCTTATGAGTAAACCCAGTATTAGCAAGACGTTTTTCTAAATAGGCGGTAAAGTTCTTTCTCTGCTGATGTTGGCTTTGTAGCTTAATTAATAGTTCTGACTGTTTTTGGTTAATTAATCGTGTCTCGTATATCGGGTCTTCATCCGGCCAATTCTCAACTGGAGAACCCTTTTGTTGAAATACAAAATCACTCAACGAGCGTTCTATTTCATTATAATCATGCCCACCTAGCAGTTTTTCTATCTCTTTTAGTAAACTTGAGTACAAAACCCGAGGAAACAGCTTGTAAAAGTCATGATTTTTGAAAGACTCACCAGAGGGCGTTTGTTGCCAATTTTCAAAGCTTGCTCGTAAAGCATGCACCAATATACGACCAACATAATGGCTTTTTTGAAACGAGACGCCTTGTGACTCTAATCTCGATAAAACATGGTTTAATCGTTGCTTTAAACTGCGTACTTCTAGTTGAAGTTCGCTTTTTTGAGCCTCTAGCAATTGTATTTCGTCAGCACTTGTTGTTATTTTTTGTTCTAATTTATTTATTTTGACTTGCGCACCATGAAACAAATTACGTGTATCTTTGAGCTCTGCCAATATACTGGCATTTTGTAATTTTATAGGCGAACTATCATCACCTGTATAGGTTATGGTTTGTTTACTGTTTATTAATGCTTCGTTTAACGCCTGCTCTAATTTACTGTCTATTACTTGGCCAGACTTACTACCTTTTAGCAAGTTGGTTAAAGTTAAAGAAATATGTTTTTGATACCAATTTTGGATGTGCTCACACTGCACATCAGATAAATTAGCAAACGGATTATCTTCACTTATTGGCTTATTAGCCATAAAAGTTCCCTCTAGTAAAAACACCTATAATTATCATACCAATTGCATTAAATTAGTGTTCTATTATGGCGCCTGAAAATAACGTAATAACAAGACGAAAGCTATAACATATAGTTATTCTATATAAATAACTTTACGCAGTAAGTGCGCCATTTAATACGATAGAATGATCATTTTTAAAAATCGGTATTGTGTCATATTTAAGTTAAGTTACTTATTTTTGTATATTAATAGCTATCGCTTTTTAAGGCTATACTTATATTGTTTGAATACTGAGAACATTTAAGTTGTTTATTCCAGATAACCCACTAAACTTAAGTGCACATATAAAAATGCATTATCCTTATGAGAATATTTTTAGTCGTTGCCTTACTTTTATCCTTCTTTACTTACGCAGATCCTGCGCCTGTAACCTACAATGTTGACGATAAAAATATTACTCTTCCAGGTAAAAAATATAAAAGTGGTTATGGCTATAATCTAAATGCTGATACCGTACTTCGTTTAGTTACACTCAACTGGCCTCCTTATATAGACGATAACCTATGCAATAAAGGCTGGCTTTACCAGCTTACAGTTAGCATGCTGGTTAAGCGTGGTTATGGCGTTCATATTGAGTTTTACCCTTGGGCACGTGCAGTTCGTGAAGCAGAGCTAGGCAAAGCCGATATATTATTCCCTGAGTACTATATTGCCGACGACGTCATTTCTGAAAATATTTTAACCAAAACACGCAATCAGTTATTAGCGCTATCAGAACCTATTCCAGGTGGCGATTTATCGTTTGTTGCACTTAAAGATCACACCATTGACTACGATGGCAGTATTAACTCTGTAAAAAATCGGATTATGGGCGTAGTTCGCTCATATAAAAATAGTGACGAACTCGATGAACTGATTAGCCAAGGCAAAGTAAAAACCATTGTTGCAAACAGTGAGTATCAACTCATTCACTTGCTTTTAAACGGTCGCGTCGAGCTTATTGTTGCCGATTTAGAAGTACTTAAAGCCAGCGTTTACAAGTCACCTTTATCAAATAGAGATAAAAAAGTGATGCTAAATGCACTCGTTGCATTATCACCAAGTATTGAGTACAAAAATCTGCATTTTTCAGTAAGTAAAGATACATCTAATTGGCAATCTATATTAGCTGACATCAACGATGAAATTGCCATTATGCGTAAAAACAATACTTTTGAACGTTTTATCGCTCAAAAAAAACAACAATGCTATAACCTAGGGTAACCCTTAACAAGCTGAGTATAATTACCTTAGCCTGCTTGTTTTATGTCCATACCATATAAGTTTTAATTAAACACCACAGTTCGGTCACGGCCTATGCTTTTTGCTCTATAAAGCGCTTTGTCGGCATTTTTTAATAAGCCTTGCAAAGTGCAACACTCAGAAGTTAAACTCGATACCCCGTTACTCACTGTGTAATTCACAAACTCACCACAGGGTAACTCTACCGGATTATCTTTTAAAAAATCCTGAAGCTTTGCTAATGTTTTAACTACAGTAGTAACACATTTATCCTGTGAAACAATGCAAAACTCCTCACCGCCCAAACGCGCTACAATGTCATTATTGTCACAAAATAATTTGAACGTTGCAGCAATACTTTGTAAGACCAAGTCACCACCTTCATGGCCAAATTGATCGTTTATACGCTTAAAATGATCAATATCTATCATAGTTAGCGTTAAATGCTGTTCATTTTTAAAACAGGTATCAAGTGCAAGTTTACTCAATTCAATAAAACCTCTACGGTTAAGTAAATTTGTAAGAGGATCTTTAATCGTTAAATCTTTTAACTGCGCTTGATACTGTTTCATTTTAGTAATATCGCGCTCAATAGCCGCATAATAAGCCACTTCGCCCAAGCTATTTTTAAGTGGAAAAATATTCATATCAATCCAATAAGGCTCACCATTCTTTTTGTAATTAAGTATTTGCTCTGAAATTTGCTGTTTATTTTCTAGTGCATGCCTTATTTTATCGCGTGTTGATTGTTTAGTTTTAGGGCCTTGTAAAATACGCGGCGTTTTTCCTTTAACTTCACCTAAATGATAACCAGTTACTTTAGTAAATGACTGGTTTGCATAAACAATTTTAGGTCCATTTTCAGTAATAGTATCAGCCTCAGTAACCAAAATAACATCATTGGCAAGTTCAACTATTTCTTTAAATGGGATCATTTGTTTCTGGTAAGTAATATCAGTAAAGGTAGTTACTACTTCTGTGAGGTTATTATTTTCATCAAACTCTGGATAAGCGTTGCACAATACCCAAGTTATGTCTTCGCATGAGCTATCACAAATACCTAGTTCAATATTACTGATCGGTTTTTCACTATTAATAACTAAATTAACTGGATATTTATCAACACTGAGAGGTTTACGAAGTTCATCAATTAAGTTCCATTGGCTATCAAAAGCGTCATACCCTAAGGCTTGCTTTTGAGTCATACGTAAAATAGTTAATGCAGCGGGATTTGCATAAACAATGCTGCTATCTGGAGCATGTACAACCACTCCCGCATGCAAATTTTTGACTAATTTTTCTGCACTCAGCCTAGATAAATCCATTAACAACTCCGTAAACACAATACTTATAAAAAGCGGCTATAAATTTGATATAGCATTTTTAATATATGTGAATATTTACTGTTATAACAGAAAAAATGATCCTTTCTTCTTAGGGTCTGTTGATCTTTCAAGGTTGAATTTGCAGCAGGCTGTTTGGTATTTAGGCAAGGCAGAGCCTATGTGGTGTGGTTATTCCCCATAAATAGGCGATAACGCAGCATCAATGCCAAACAGGCGCTGCCCGAAGGGTTCTGCCTAGGGGCGATTTACTCTTTGTTGCTCGGTTTTTACTTAGCCCATAGGTTAAAAACCTCGCGCCGCGATTAAACCGCCCCTAGTTTGAACAAATTTTAATCCGCAAAGGTCAACAGACCCTAGAAATATAAAACCAAAAAAAAGCTGATAACCATTAAGTTATCAGCTCTGTGCTTTATATGACTTGAAATTGGCATCCGCCTAATTAGAAGGTACTCTTACCATACCTTCCATTAACACACGCGCGCTGCGGCTCATACTGGCTTTGCTAACCTGCCATTGGCCATTTGTAACCACCGCCTCCGCTCCCACTTTTAATGTGCCTGAAGGGTGCCCAAAGTTAACTTCATTAATAGCTCCACCACCAGCGGCTACATTAACTAAGGTGCCTTTTATCGCGGCTGCTGTGCCAATAGCAACGGCTGCTGTACCCATCATTGCATGATGTAACTTGCCCATCGACATCGCGCGAACCAATATACTTATGTCGCTGGCATTTATGTGCTTACCACTTGAGGCTGTATAGTCTTTTGCTGGAGCAACAAATGCCACTTTAGGTGTGTGTTGACGTGCTTGTGCTTCATTAATATTATTAATTAAGCCCATTTTCACTGCACCATGGGCACGAATGCTTTCTAACATAGTTAACGCCGCATTATCGCTATTAATATCACCTTGCAACTCTGTACCGGTGTAACCAATATCCGCTGCATTTATAAAAATAGTCGGAATACCAGCATTGATCATGGTTGCTTTTAACGTGCCTACGCCTGGAACTTCTAAATCATCAACCACATTACCTGTCGGGAATAACGCACCATCACCATCAGCAGGGTCAATAAATTCCAGCTTTACTTCAGCAGCAGGAAAGGTAACACCATCTAACTCAAAGTCACCGGTTTCTTGTACTTCACCATTGGTCATGGGTACATGCACTAAAATGCTTTTTTTAATGTTTGCCTGCCATACACGCACAATAGCAATGCCATTATCAGGCACTCTACCTTTATCGACTAAACCATTGCTGATGGCAAACGCGCCTACAGCAGAGGTTAAATTACCGCAGTTACCGCTCCAATCTACAAACGCTTTATCAATCGCGACTTGACCAAATAAGTAATCAACATCGTGATCGGGTTGCTCACTTTTACTTAAAATAACGGTTTTACTGGTGCTTGAGGTTGCGCCACCCATACCATCAGTTTGTTTACCATAAGGATCGGGGCTACCAATAACGCGCAATAATAAGCTATCGCGCGCCTCACCTGCCACTTGGGCAGGTGCAGGTAAGTCAGTTAAATTAAAAAACACGCCTTTACTGGTGCCGCCGCGCATGTAAGTCGCTGGCACTTTAATTTGTGGTTTAAACATCTGTTTTATGTCCTTATGATGCTTGTGTTGCTTCTAAAAAGTCTTGCGCAAAGCGTTGTAACACACCACCCGCAGCATATATAGAGAGCTCTTCTTGCGTATCTAATCGGCATTTCATTGGCACAGTGACTACTTCACCATTTTTACGGGTAATCACTAATTTTAAAGTTGCCCCTGGTGCTGGTTCGCCCTTAACATCATAGCTTTCGCTACCATCTAGGCTAAGTGTTTTGCGGGTTGTACCTGCAGCAAACTCCAGTGGTAGCACACCCATACCAATAAGGTTAGTACGGTGAATACGCTCAAACCCTTCAGCTGCAATAACCTGAACACCAGCAAGCCTAACACCTTTTGCCGCCCAATCGCGCGACGAACCTTGGCCATAGTCAGCACCGGCAACAATTATAAGCGGTTGCTTACGTTGCATGTAGGTTTCGATGGCTTCCCACATACGCGTGTTTTCACCTTCTGGCTCTATGCGCGCGTACGATCCTTGCTTCACTTCACCGTTTTCATCCAATACCATTTCATTCAATAGTTTAGGGTTTGCAAACGTGGCTCGTTGTGCGGTTAAGTGATCGCCTCGGTGCGTTGCATATGAGTTAAAGTCTTCTTCTGGCACGTTCATTTTAGTTAAGTATTCACCTGCAGCGCTGCTTGCCATAATTGCATTAGAAGGAGATAAATGATCGGTGGTAATGTTATCGCCAAGTACCGCTAATGCACGCATACCACTCATACTGCGCTCGCCTGCTAATGCACCTTCCCAATAAGGAGGGCGACGAATATACGTACTTTCAGGGCGCCAATCGTATAATGGGTCGTTATCTTCGCCGTAATCAACGGTTAAGTTAAACATTGGCTCGTATACTTTTCTAAACTGCTCAGGCTTAACACTTTGCTTGATCACTGCATCTATTTCTTCATCAGATGGCCATAAACCTTTTAAGGTTACATCGTTACCTTGCTGATCTTTACCGAGGATATCTTTTTCTATATCAAAACGGATGGTACCGGCAATTGCATAAGCAACCACAAGCGGTGGAGACGCTAAAAATGCTTGCTTAGCATACGGATGAATACGACCATCAAAGTTACGGTTACCCGAAAGCACCGCTGTTGCGTATAAATCGCGATCAATTACTTCTTGTTGAATTTTAGGATCTAGTGCACCACTCATCCCGTTACAGGTAGTACAGGCAAAACCAACAATACCAAAACCAAGTTGCTCTAGCTCTGGTAATAAGTTTGCATCTTCAAGGTACGATTGCACTGCTTTAGAACCCGGTGCCAATGAGGTTTTAACCCAAGGTTTACGCATTAAACCTTTTGCATTGGCGTTACGCGCCAATAAACCTGCAGCAATTACATTACGTGGGTTACTGGTATTAGTACAACTAGTAATAGCGGCAATAATACACGCGCCATCTGGCATTAAGCCTTCTTCGTTTTCAACAACGCCCGAAATACCTTCTTTAGCTAAGTCGCTAGTAGATACACGACGGTGCGGATTTGAAGGCCCTGCAATGTTGCGCCCTACACTTGATAAATCAAATTTAAGCACACGATCGTAATGCGCTGTTTTTAAGCTGTCGCTCCATAGCCCTGCTGTTTTAGCGTAGTTTTCTACTAGTGCAATTTGCTCTTCGTCGCGACCTGTTAAACGTAAGTAATCAATAGTTTTATCGTCAATGTAGAACATAGCCGCGGTTGCGCCAAATTCTGGGGTCATGTTCGAAATAGTCGCTCTATCACCAAGGGTTAGTGCATCAGCACCCTCACCGTAAAACTCGAGGTAAGTCGATACCACACGTTGCTCGCGTAAAAATTCGGTAATAGCCAATACAATATCGGTTGCAGTAATGCCCGGTTGGCGTTTACCGGTAAGTTCTACACCCACAATATCGGGTAAACGAATGTACGATGCGCGCCCTAGCATTACACTTTCGGCTTCAAGGCCGCCCACGCCAACAGCAATAACACCTAACGCATCAACATGCGGTGTATGGCTGTCGGTACCTACTAAAGTGTCTGGGAACGCAATACCATCACGGTTTTGAATAACCGGCGACATTTTTTCAAGGTTAATTTGATGCATGATGCCATTGCCCGGTGGGATCACATCAATATTTTTAAACGCAGTTTTTGTCCAGTTTATAAAATGAAAACGATCATCGTTACGTCTATCTTCAATCGCGCGGTTTTTCTCAAACGCTTCAGGGTCAAAGCCTGCATGCTCTACCGCTAACGAGTGATCGACAATTAATTGTGTTGGCACAACCGGATCTACTTTTGCAGGATCGCCGCCTTTTGCAGCAATAGCGTCGCGCAGACCCGCTAAATCAACTAAAGCGGTTTGCCCTAAAATATCGTGACATACAACGCGTGCCGGATACCATGGGAAATCTAGGTCTTGCTTGCGCTCAATAATTTGGCTAAGCGCATCGGTTAGCATATCGGGTTCACAACGGCGTACTAAGTTTTCGGCAAATACCCGCGAACTGTAAGGCAGTGTGGCGTAAGCACCTGGTTTAATGGCATCTACTGCGGCCTGGGTATCGTAGTAATCTACATTTGAGCCTGGTAATGGCTTACGGTATTGAGTGTTATTAATAATGGTCATAATAAATTCGCTAATTTGGTGACGGGGTTAATCAAGACAGGCTTTAGATTTGAAGGTATATTGTTTGCATAATTTGCTAAAGCCGTAAAAGGTGAGTTGGTAACTCACCTTTTGTATGGACTATATGTTTATCTTGATTCAATTGGCGTGTAGCTGCGCGCATCTGGCCCTGTGTAATCGGCACTTGGGCGAATTATACGGTTATTTGCACGTTGCTCTTTTACGTGTGCTGTCCAACCGGTTACTCGGCTCATTACAAAGATAGGCGTAAATAACTTAGTAGGAATACCCATAAAGTGGTAAGCCGATGCATGGAAAAAGTCAGCATTACAGAATAACTTCTTCTCACGCCACATTACTTCTTCACAGCGAACTGATACTGGGTAAAGCACATCGTCACCCACTTCTGCGGCTAATTTTTCAGACCATTTTTTAATAATTACATTACGCGGATCCGACTCACGGTAAATAGCGTGACCAAAGCCCATAATTTTATCTTTACGCTCAAGCATGCCCATTAGCGCGTCTTCAGCTTGATCAGCACTAGTAAAACTTTCAATCATATCCATTGCGGCTTCGTTTGCACCACCATGCAGTGGGCCACGTAAGGTACCAATTGCACCAGTAACACATGAGTGAATATCAGAAAGCGTTGATGCACACACACGACCGGTAAAGGTAGATGCATTAAACTCATGCTCTGCGTACAAAATTAGTGAAACATTCATCACTTGTGCAAATAACTCGCTTGGTGCTTTATCATGTAATAGCGTTAAAAAGTGTGCGCCTACTGAGTCATCATCAGTTTGTGTTTCAATACGAACACCGTCATGAGTAAAACGATACCAGTAACAAATAATACTTGGGAAAATTGCCACCATGCGGTCAATCGCATCGTTTGCTTCGCTAAAGTCATTTTCCATTTCAAGGTTACCTAGCATAGAACAACCGGTACGCATTACATCCATTGGGTGTGCGTCTTTAGGAATGTTCTCAAGCACTGTTTTTAGTGCTTCAGGTAAACCGCGTAAGCTTTTAAGTTTAGCTTTGTACTCTGCCAGCTCTGTTGTGGTTGGTAACTCGCCGCGAGAAAGTAAAAACGACACTTCTTCAAACTGCGCTTTTTCAGCCAGTTCGCTAATGTCGTAACCACAGTAAGTTAAACCTGAGCCTGTTTGCCCTACTGTACATAATGCTGTTTGTCCTGCTACTTGGCCACGTAAGCCTGCGCCACCTAATGCTTTATCTACCATGATTTGTCTCCTGTTAAATTTTTTATTATTTGTCAGATTTTGCTGAAAAGAGGTTATCTAGCGTGTTTTCGTACGAGTGATAATCTAAAAAGTCATAAAGCTCTGCACGCGTTTGCATGTTTTCAATTTGGCTTTGTTGCGACCCTTCATTCAAAATAGCCGAGTAAACATTGAGTGCCGCTTTATTCATAGCTCTAAATGCACTTAGTGGGTAAAGCACCATTTCTACACCCACATCGCTCAACTGCTCTTTGGTATAAATTGGGGTTTGGCCAAACTCGGTAATGTTGGCTAAAATCGGCACATTAATCGCTTTGCTAAATGCGTGGTAATCAGCAAGGTCATGAACGGCTTCTGCAAAAATGGCATCGGCTCCCGCCTCAACACAGGCAGCTGCACGGTCTATTGCTGCATTTAAGCCTTCTTTTTGAAATGCATCAGTACGCGCCATAATGTAAAAATCGCTATCAGTTTTTGCATCTACTGCGGCTTTAATGCGGTCAACCATTTCAGCTTGGGTAACTATTTCTTTATTAGGACGGTGACCACAACGCTTTTGTGCTACTTGGTCTTCAATATGAAAGCCTGCTGCACCCGCTTTGGTCATTTCTTTAACGGTACGTGCAATATTAAATGCTCCGCCCCAGCCTGTATCGGCATCAACTAATAATGGTAAATCGCTAGCACCAGTAATACGGCGAATATCTTCAAGCACATTATCAAGGCTAGTCATGCCTAAATCTGGCATACCAAATGAGGCATTAGCCACACCTGCCCCCGATAGGTAAATAGCTTGATGGCCCATTTTTTCAGCCATCATTGCGGTATACGCGTTAATAGTACCCACAACTTGTAACGGGTGGTTATTTGCAATTGCCTGTTTAAATTTTAATCCTGCTGACATTACCTTCTCCTAACTTTGAACGGGGCTGCTCTTTGGCAGCTTAGTATTTTTTAATAATGTTACATCTGTATTAGGGTCTATTGACCTTTCAGGGTTTAATCCGCAAAGATCAACAGAATCTAGTTAGCCATTTCATTGTGAGTGGCTTGTACTGATTGATATCCATCAAATTTTGTTTGTATATTTGCTTGGGAAGCACTGATATGGCGCTTCATTAGCATTTCGGCCAGCTCCCCATCATGATTTTCTATGGCGTTTATAATCGCTAAATGTTCGTCAAACGCTTTCGATACGCGTGGCCCAACCATGCCCATTTGCACACGGTACATTCTTATTAACTGGTATAGGTCGTGGCATAACAAATGAATTAAGTGAGCGTTTTTACTGCCTTTGATGATTCTGTAATGAAAGTCTAAGTCGCCTGCTTCTTGATAGTACGACTCACCTTCTTTAACACGCTGAGTTTGCAAATGCTGATTCAGTAATTGTTTCAAGCTTTGTACTTCATCGGCAGCCATATTGTCGGCAGCTAATCTACATGCAAGTCCTTCAAGGGCACTGCGCACTTGATACACTTCAATTAAACGTTCTGCGGTTAATGCTACAACACGACAACCTATATTGGCTTTGCGCTCAACTAAGTAACAACTTTCTAAACGGTTTAATGCCTCTCTGAGGGTTGCACGGCTTACACCATAACGCTTTGCCAGTTCTGGCTCTGATATTTTACTGCCTTGTGCAATGCTGCCTTCTACAATTTCGCGGCGCATATCTACAAACACTTTATCGGAAGCGGTTGTAACTGCGGTGTCGTTTAAAAAGTGCTGTGTCATAAAGTATTTTTATATTGTCGACAATTTATGGGTTAACTATGTGCTTATTAGCTAACAGTGTCAACCCTAAAAGCACTAAGAATGAGTAAAAAACCATCAAATTGTCGACAGCATTAGCTAAAAGTATAATAATTTTTAGTATTAAATGCGTTTTTCATAACAAGGTGTCGACACTTTCAAAGTGCTACTATTTCGGCTTTAACACTGAAAAAAATCGTCAAAAATGCTATTATCCGGCTTTAAATTTTATTGTATGAGCCAAATCGTGGACGCTAACACTTATATTCCAGAGCAATTTATTGATGACGTAAAAACTTATCTGCCTGAGCACCTTACCTTAGATGATTTTTTAAATGCCTGTCGTCGACCTTTACGTAAGTCTGTTCGCGTTAATACATTAAAAATGAGTGTTGAAGAATTTAAACGCCACGCAGCTCAAAAAAATTGGCAACTCACTGCCATACCCTGGTGCGATGAAGGTTTTTGGCTAGAGCGCCCAAACGATGAAGAGCAAAATTTAGCGCTAGGTAATACCGACTTACACTTAAGCGGCGCAATGTACGTACAAGAAGCAAGCTCAATGTTGCCGCCAATGGCACTAAAGCACAGCCTGCAAACTAGTAACACAGTACTCGATATGGCCTCTGCGCCGGGTTCTAAAACATCACAACTAGCTGCACTAATGAACAATCAAGGTGTATTGGTTGCAAATGAGCTGTCGTCATCGCGCTTAAAAGTACTTAGTGCCACGCTAAAGCGCATGGGTGTTGGTAATTGTGCGTTATCGCATTTTGATGGCGTGGTATTTGGTAATTATATGTTTGAAAGCTTTGATAGTATTTTGCTTGATGCGCCCTGCTCGGGTGAAGGCACAGTTCGTAAAGACAGCGATGCACTAAAAAATTGGTCTATCGAATCAAACATTACCATTGCCCAAGTACAAAAAGAGCTGATTAGAAGTGCATTTTATGCACTTAAACCTGGCGGCACGCTGGTGTATTCAACCTGTACATTAACCCCACTCGAAAACCAGCAAGTGTGTGATGCATTGCTAGAAGAATTTGGCGAATACATCGCGCCAGAGCCTTTAAATGACCTTTTCCCTGGCGCAGAAAAAGCCACTACATACGAGGGCTACTTACATGTTTGGCCGCAAACCTTCGACAGCGAAGGCTTTTTTATTGCTAAATTTAAAAAACACAGCAGCTGCGAAAACCAAAATCTAAAAGTGAAAAAAGGCGCATTCCCCTTTAGTGATTTTGATAGTAAACAGCAAAGTGCGTTTATGAGCTCTCTCAAAAAGCAATTTGGTTTAACGAGTCTACCAGGCACTTTAATGCAACGCGACAAAGAGCTTTGGCTGTTCCCAGATGAATTTGAAGCAATACAAAACAAAATAAAATACGCGCGGTTAGGTATTCAGATAGGTGTTATTCATAAAAATGGCGTGCGCCTCGCCCATGAATTTGCCACCGTATTTGGTAAGCAATGTAAAAGCAATGTACTGGAACTAAACAATCAGCAGGCCAGTGATTACTTTAATGGCAAAGACATTCGTTTGGATGAAGTTGTTAAGGCAACTGGTGAAGTGATCCTAACCTTATGTGGTTGCCCTATTGGATTAGGAAAGTGGCAAAAAAATAAGGTTAAAAACTCACTACCTAGAGATTTGGTGCAAAACACGCAGTTAATAAACTGGGAGTAAACTCTAACTTAAGTGTGCATAACAATTGTAACTCACTGTAATTATTACAGTATAAAAAATGAGCAAAAATGTGTGTTTTTGAAGCTTTTGACTATACTTAAATAACTTTCTTCTTCTCCCTAAGAATCTGAAAGTGTCTTTAGTTAGCGCAGGGCTCACATATGAGCCCCTCTATAACCCAGAGTTCCTTATAGCTCTGGGTCTTTTTTTGTCTTTAAAACAGGTTTTAGGTTTTAGGTTTTAGGTTTTAGGTTTTAGGTTTTAGGTTTTAGGTTTTAGGTTTTAGGTTTTAGGTTTTAGCAATGAGACGCTACGCTTTGGGAAGTGGTGAAAAAACAATTAATCACTTAGGTTAGTGGCTTTATTTTCTCATTTATTTCTCATTCCCTTCTCTCAGTTCAATTAGATCTTTAAGAAAATTATACACAAAGAGGGCTAAGAGACGCTGCGCTTTAGAGGAAGTGATAAAAACAGAAAGCTTTCATTAATAAGGGGCTTAATCGTTAATGTTTCCTCATTTACTCCTCA
>NZ_JASDDF010000016.1:0-100912 GCF_030407535.1 Pseudoalteromonas sp. APC 3224
GTTAAATATACACTTTTATATGGATCCAAATGCAGGTCGAGTACATGCAAAAATTAAGGTAAATATATGTTTTTTAACCAATCTTTAAAAAATCAAATTGCTGATTTACAAAGTAAGCTTTCTGTAGGAGAGCAGGTTAAGCAAAGTTTAGATAGTGAGATGTTGGTATTGGAGCTTGATAAGCAAGGTGCAATATTAAGACAAAATAAAAACTTTGAACGGGAATTTAATTACTCAAATAGCCAAATACTCAATAAAAAGATTTTAGATTTTATTCCAGAAAACGCTAGAAATAACGCTGATTTTCATGCCTTTAAAAAAGCGTTAAGTAAAGCCGAACATTTTGCTGGCGCTATTCAAGTATCCCACCAAAACGGACAACGAGATTGGTTACGCTGTATTTTACACCCGATAAAAAATGAGCAAGGTCAGCTTGAGTATTTAACCCTGCATTGCACTGTGCTTACACAAATAATTGAAAGCTCGAGAGAAAACGAAGATTTAATCAAAGCATTGCATCGTTCAACAGCGGTTATTGAGTTCGATACTCAGGGTATGGTTCTGCGTGTTAATGACAACTTCTTAAAAAGTATGAGTTATTCAAAGCAAGAAGTTTTAGGTAAGCACCATGGTATGTTCTGTGATGAGCAAGAAGCGAGTAGTAAAGAGTATCAAGTCTTCTGGCAGCGCCTGCGAAATGGCGAGTTCATTGCCGGCAGATTTAAACGTATTGATAAGCATGGTAATGAAGTATGGTTAGAAGCGTCGTATAATCCGATTTTTAATGAAGCAAATGAGCTTTATAAAGTAGTTAAATTTGCTACTGTGATCACAGACCAAGTAGAAAAAGAACTGGCCACAGAACAAGCGGCGAATATTGCGCATGGCACTTCAATTGAAACTGATAATAACGCGGATAAGGGCGCAGAAGTGGTACAAAAAACCGCACAGGTTATGAACGAGCTGTCGGTGCAAATGGAGCAAACAGCTCAAGAAATTTCAGCGTTAGATAAACAATCGCAACTGATAGCGAGCATAGTGCAAAGCATTAGCAGTATTGCTGACCAAACCAACTTACTAGCACTTAATGCAGCTATTGAGGCTGCAAGAGCTGGTGAGCAGGGTCGCGGTTTCGCTGTAGTCGCTGATGAAGTCCGTTTGCTTGCCTCAAGAACCAGTAAAGCTACCGAAGAAATTGTGGATGTTGTACAGCAAAATCAAAACTTAACTCAAGCCACTGTTGCTGTTATAGAGCAAGGTAGAAATAAAGCGCAACAAGGACTCGAACTCTCCAAAGAATCTGGTGTTGTAATGAGTGACATTAAAAAAGGCGCACAACAAGTTGTTGATGCCGTTAGCCAATTTTCTAATCAATTAAGTAGTAAAAAATAACTTAAATTTGCTGCTCTTCATTTTTAACACAGAAGAGAAATTTTGATGATCTTGATCAAAGTTTCTCTTTTGACCACTCATTATACTTGCGCGCTTTATTTCCCTTAACTATTCATGCAACCGACTTGAACTCGGTTCGATGTATGGAGCGCACATGTCAGCAGTTACTTCTTCAACCCCGTTTATTCCTGAACTACTTTGCCCAGCAGGTAGCTTAAAAAACATGCGTTATGCCTTTGCCTATGGGGCAGACGCTGTTTATGCCGGCCAACCTCGTTACAGTTTAAGGGTTCGCAATAATGAATTTGATTTAGATACTTTACAAATAGGTATTAACGAAGCTCATGCGCTAAATAAAAAGTTTTATGTAGTGTCTAATATTGCCCCACACAATGCGAAAGTAAAATCGTATTTACGTGATATAGAGCCAGTAATTACTATGAAGCCGGATGCATTGATCATGTCCGATCCTGGCTTAATTATGTTAGTGCGTGAAAAATGGCCTGATATGCCCATTCACCTTTCAGTACAAGCTAATGCAGTAAACTATGCCAGTGTATTGTTTTGGGCAAAACAGGGTATTGAGCGGGTAATTTTATCTCGCGAGTTATCGCTTGAAGAAATAAGTGAAATTCGCTCTTTATGCCCAGAAACAGAGCTAGAAGTATTTGTTCATGGTGCTCTGTGTATGGCCTATTCAGGGCGCTGTTTACTCTCAGGCTATATTAATAAACGCGATCCTAACCAAGGCACATGCACTAATGCGTGTCGTTGGGAATACGATGTTAAACCTGGCACTGAGAACGAAACCGGTGAAATGGTACATAAAATCGATCCTAAAACGGTTATACCTACGTTAGGTGAAGGCGCGCCAAGTAACGATGTATTTATGCTTGAAGAGCAAGGCCGCCCAGGCGAATACATGCCCGCATTTGAAGACGAGCATGGTACTTATATCATGAACTCAAAAGACTTACGCGCCGTGCAATACGTAGAGCAGCTAACAAAAATGGGGGTGCATAGCTTAAAAATAGAAGGGCGTACTAAGTCATTTTATTATGTTGCGCGTACTGCTCAGGTTTACCGTAAAGCGATTGACGATGCCGTCGCAGGTAAACCATTCGATGCTGATTTATTCAAAACTCTTGAGAACCTAGCGCACCGTGGTTACACCGAAGGATTTTTAAAGCGCCACGCCCACCAAGATTATCAAAATTACGAATACGGCCATTCAGTTTCTACCAAGCAGCAATTTGTAGGTGAGGTACTAGGGCGTAATGCTAATGGTTTGGTTGAAATAGATGTAAAAAATAAATTTTGTGTTGGTCATTCATTAGAGCTAATGACGCCAAAAGGCAATATTAGCTTTACCCTTGAGTGCATGGAAAACAAAAAAGGCGAAAGTATTACTGATGCTAAAGGCTCTGGCCATATCGTAAAAATTCCACTGCCTGACACTATCGACTTAGAGCACGCCATACTGATGCGAAATTTGGATGAAAACCAAGATACCCGCAATCCTTTCAAACAAGCTGTTTCATAATAGAGAGTTTAATCATGGCTTTACTCATAAACAGCAAGTGCATTAACTGTGATATGTGTGATCCAGAGTGCCCAAATGAAGCAATTTATATGGGCGCTAAAATTTACCAAATAGACCCTGAAAAATGCACCGAATGTGTGGGTCATTACGACAAGCCAACGTGCGTCAGTGTATGCCCCATTGACTGCATAAAGCCCGACCCTAATCATCGGGAAAGTATAGACGAACTGGCTGAAAAGTATGTGAGATTAATGGGTTAGTTGCTTTAAAAAGATTATCTATCTGTTTTTATTAGAAAGCCAAGTGTATTGCGACTAATTAGTTGTTGCTAATTGTTACCATAGTTTCCAGTATGTCAATAATTAAAGAAAGATTTGGAGTGCACTTGAGCGGAACTAAAAATATAAAGAACTTTTTTGGTATCCTAAATTATTTTCAGCTAATCATCGGAGCCTAAATAATTTAATAGCAAAAGAGTAAAAGTCTCAAATTTACAATGTTATAAAGTATTATAAGTTTATTGAATGTAAGAGATTGCTTTATGAATACGTTATACATTACTGGGGCTGGTGTGAGTGCTGCTAGTGGTATTCCTACTTTTCGTGGTGAAGATGGTTTTTGGACCATTGGTAGTAAAAATTATACGCCTATAGAAATGGCCACTCGCGCAATGTATGAAAATAACCCGAGTGAGTTTTTAGCTTGGTATTATCATCGCTTTGCAACTTACCGTAATCATGGCCCTAATGAAGTGCATCATTGGCTTAGTGATAAAAACTTAATTACCCAAAATATTGATGGGCTAGATGGTAAGGCGGGTAATAAAAATTACATTGCGATTCATGGTCGGCTTGATCAAATGACGCTGTTTCATCATCAGAGCGATGATGTTACACCTCAAACAACCCCTTGGGATAACGTAGATGAAAGCAGTTTACATGCTTCACTACTGGAGTTGTTTAAAATTGAAAATCAGCAGCCTATGCTTAATCAATCATTAAAACCTTACGTGTTGTTATTTGATGAATACTACACTGAGCTTTATCGTATTAGTGAAGCACAATCGCGGATGCTTGCGGCTGATAAAATGGTATTTATGGGAACTTCTTTTAGTGTAAACATTACCCAAATGGCACTTGATATTGGACGTAATTATGCTATTCCAATTGAAATTGTTGACCCTGAACCTACTCATGTACTGCACTCAAATGTAAGTTATAAAAAAATGACTGCATTGGAGTACATACAGCAACAAGGTTAATTAGGTAACTAGGTTATGTATTGCTGCTGGCATACATCGCCTATTATGCGTTATTAATAATCAGTACAGCTTACATTATGTTATTGTTGGTATTTAATTCACGCTGGTACTCGTTATTTTAGGTACTTAAATACATTATAAGAAGTCGGTAGCAATGTTAAGTATTTCTCTTGGGCCTTTAGTTATTTCCATTTCTCAGTTAATTATTTTTTTAGGGTTAGGCATTTTTTGGGGGCTTACCTATTTATTGACGCGCCAACATCCATTACAAAAAGCAATTTTAGATACGGTTTTTAAAGCAATTGTGGTGGGCTTTTTAGTCTCGCGTTTAGCGTTTGTGTTTACTATGTGGGATGCTTATCAAGGTAATTGGTGGCAGCTTTTTAATATTAGCGACGGTGGCTTTATTGGTTATTATGGCTGGCTAAGCGGTATAGTTGTTTTAGCGTTTTATGCGCGTGGTAAAAAAGCGGTAATGAAAAACTACGCTATTGCTGGGTTTGTAGGTTTTTGTTCAATGATTATTCCTAACTTTGCATTGTCTATTTATCAAACGGGTGTGCAATTACCGCAATCGGTTGTGCATAATATGCAAGGGCAGCAAGTTAATTTACAAAACTTTAAAGGTAAGCCTGTGGTTATTAATTTTTGGGCGTCGTGGTGTCCGCCGTGTCGAAAAGAAATGCCAGTGCTACAAGCTGCTCAAAAAAATAACTCAAATATTACGGTGGCGTTTGTCAATCAAGGTGAAGACTTACACACGGTAAAAGCGTTCCTTAATGAACAGCAACTCGACCTTAATCATGTGTTTTTTGACCAAAGCAGTAGTGTGAGTCGCGAATCCGGTGCTGCAGGCTTACCAACCACCTTGTTTTATAATAGCCAAGGAGAGTTAGTTACCAGTCATATGGGAGAACTTTCTCATGCGAGTTTAGGCTATTATATTCAGGCGATTAGCGCTAAAAAATAACGGCGTATTGCTGTTTAATCGTGTCATTCCTTTTTATGCCCTTTTATAAGCAGCTAAATAGCCATTTTGCGGCTTAACTACCTACTTTTATTAGAGTAGGTTACTTATTGAGACAGCATTCATTTATTCGTAAGTTTACATTAACAAGCTATTAAGTTTGGTTGTGTAGAATACAGCTACTTTTTTCGTACCATCTTTCCTTGGTACGCTCACCTTTAAGTATTAACTGTATTTTAAATGGAACTGTTAAAACTATGACCGCTCATCGGATAACTCAAACCTCTGCTCACTCACTTCCACGTTTTGTTAAATCAACGCTCTGTATCTCTATTTTATCTGTGTTTAATCACGCATATGCGGATGAAGCTGAAGATAAAGCATTAAAAAGTAAAGATATGGAAGTAATAGAGGTGCGTGGTATTCGTTCCAGTATGGCGGCTAATTTAGATATAAAACGTTTGTCTAGCTCTGTGGTTGATGCGATTACAGCTGAAGACATTGGTAAGTTTCCTGATAAGAACGTCGCCGACTCATTACAACGTGTACCCGGAGTGGTTATTGACCGTGACGGAGGCGAGGGCTCATCAGTTAGTATTAGGGGGTTATCATCTGAACTCACCTTTTCTCAGTTAAATGGTAATTTTATTGCGTCATCACCTGGCGAGCCATCTCGTTCGTTTGATTATGCATTACTCCCTTCAGCCATGATTGAAAGCGTGGAAGTGTATAAATCGCCAGAAGCACGTTTAGATGAAGGTGGTGTGGGCGGCACGGTATTAATGCATAGTCGTAAACCGCTAGGTATGGATGCAAACTCAGGGGTGATTAATATTGAAAGCACTTATGCCGATGTGACTGAAGAATATGAGCCGCAAGTAACCGCACTTTATTCTTGGAAAAACGAGGCTGATACTTTTGGTGTGTTGTTTGGTTACACCTCACAAAAACGTACTAACCGCACTCTTTCGGGTGGCACCGATGCAAATGTGTGGCGTTTTGCCGGTGATAACCCGATAGATGCCAATGGCGCACCGATTGAAAATAATAATCAGTGGGGTTCAGTAAGCGATTCTCAAGGCAATAATTATGACAATGTCTGGTTTCCTCAAGTGGTTCGAGGTTCAATTGTAAACGAATTACGTGAGCGAGAAGGGATACAATTTAGCACGCAGTGGCGCCCAACTAGCCGAGTAGAAATTGGTTTTAACTATTTTGGATTTTCACTTGATAAAAATAGAACTGAGTCGGTGATTGATATACCTGAGTGGTCTTTAAATCCTGACTTTTTAACCGATGTAAGTTTGGATGAGTCGGGCACGATAGTTAATGGAATGCAATTTGATGCAGCTGCAAGTGGCATAGAAAATGATATGCAATTGCCGTGGATGCGAGGCAGCTATGTGCGTGAAGAGTCAACCTCTGACACTTTTGATCTCAACTTAACCTACGAAGGTGATTACTTCAAAGCCCGTTTTGTGGCGGGTAATACACGTTCTGAAGGTGGCCCGAAAGAGAGTTGGGAAGCAGCTTATAAAAGTTCTAACGCGGGTGAAAATGAAAACCGCATAGAAAATGCCGCTAAAACAGCGAGTTGGAAAATTAATGAGAACGATATTAGTTTAAATATAGATCCAAATACGTTAGCTAACTTACTCAATGGTGTGGGTGGTGGGCGCGATCCGGGCTCGTCAAATTCAAGTTTTGTGCGTAGTGAACTTGAAGAAGATTACTACCAAGCTGACTTTGATATTTATACCGATTGGGGTATTTTAAGAACAATTAAAACTGGGGTTAAGTATCGAGAAGCTTCGCTTCATCGTGAAACCGGTAATACCTTCTTTTTAGATCCTAATTTTGATATTGCCGCAGCAGAAGCCAGTGAGGGTGGGATCACACGCTTTGATAGTTACCAGTGGAATAACGGTATGCCACTAGCACAAGGTGTGTTTATCAACGAAGGTAATATTGCGGGTGGTTTTAATATAAATCAAATGCCCGGCATTGATTGGGATAAATACCGCGATATTGTGACCAGTAATTATGTGCCGTATACGCGTAAAGAGGATAATTTCATTTATGATATTGAAGAGCAAATAGCGGCATTTTATCTACAAGGTGATTTTGAATTTGATAGCGTGCGCGGTAATTTAGGGGTACGTGTTGTTCGCACGAAAACCATGACATCATCAACCGATCTGTACACATATTTGCTGGATCATACTGACGATGAAAGCGGGGAGGCGGTAACCGGAGACGATAGATTTGTTGAAGATTATCAACTCATTACTCAAGAGAATACCGATACCCAAATTTTACCTAGCTTTAATATTGCATGGGATGCAAGCGAAGATATTGTTGTGCGCGGCGCGATTGCAAAAGTAATGTCTCGCCCTGATTATGCCGACTTAGGTGCGCAACAACGCATTACGTTTGTCTCAGATGAGTGGGCCGACGACAGAGCTGAATTTAATGAAATTCCGGGTTTTAGTGGCAGTGGCGGTAATAAAAACTTAAAACCGTTTGAGTCGGTGCAAGCTGATTTATCTATTGAATATTATTACAGCGAAGGCTCTGCTGTTGGTTTAGCACTGTTTCATAAAACGGTTGATAATTTTGTTGTTCCCTTAGTTATTGATGTACAGCAAGATTTTGCTGGTAAAGAGGGCATAGTTGATTCGGGAAATATTACTGTATCGCCATATAGCACCGTGGGCAATGGCACCGATGCTATATCTAAAGGGGCTGAAGTATTTATACAGCATGCCTTTGATAGTGGTTTTGGTTTTTACGCAAACTACACTTTTAATAAAACCAATAAGGCCGATGTAGAAGTAGATGGTAAAGAGTTTGGTAAATCGCCGTTAATTGGCAGTGCTAACTACCAGTACAATACTTCGATATATTATGAGGGTGATGCCTTTAATATTCGTGCTTCTTATAACAAACGCGGAGAAACCGTGTTGGGTTTAAATAGTGGTTTAAACGTGTATCAAGACCCATACGAGCAAGTTGATGTAAATGCATCAATTACTTTATTAGAAGACTTGAGCCTAACAGCCGCTGTGATTAATTTAACTAAATCTGAGTCGGTAAAGCGCCTAGGTAACGATACAGAGTCTCGGTTATTAAACTCAAGCTATTCGGGAAGACGTTATTATGCGGGCATAAACTACCGTTTTTAAGAGTAGATTAGGGTAAACATGCCCTGTTGTTGCGGTTTTAGCTTTTTCTTGTAAGTTATTACTTTATAATGAGCATTATAAAAATTATTTAATTAATATTAACAGGATTGAAATGAGTGATTTAACGGCAATAGCTAACTTATCTATTTTATTAGTTGAGCCTTCTGAAGTGCAGCAAAAGCTAATAAAAAAATCACTGGCCCAGTGTGGGGTGACACAAATTGAAACGGCCAGCACTCAAGAAAATGCGCTGGCTGCTTTATCAAGCTACTCCCCTGATTTAGTGATCAGTAGTATGTATTTTAGTGACGGTACTGCAGACTCTTTATTACAGGCTATACGCAGTAACAGCAACACTGAGCAGCAGGCGTTTATGCTAGTGTCGAGCGAGCGTAATAAGCGCCATTTAGAGCAACTTAGGCAATCGGGCGTATTAGCTATTTTACCTAAACCGTTTAATGCCGACGAAATTACTCGTGCGCTTAAAGCGACTCTGGATATTATTAGCGAGCAAGAGGTGGAGCTAGAGCACTTTGATGTCACTTTACTTCGCGTATTGGTGGTTGATGACAGTCGTTTTGCGCGAAAACATATAATACGTGTATTAGCGGGAATGGGTATTCCTGAACCTGTAGAGGCAGAAGACGGTAAACAAGCGATTGAAATGCTTAATAATCAATCTTTTGATTTAATTGTTACAGATTACAATATGCCAGAAATGGATGGTAAAGAATTAACTGAAACCGTTCGAAAGTCGAATACGTACTCACATATTCCAGTTCTGATGGTGAGCTCAGAGGCCAACGATACTCATTTGGCTAATATTGCTCAAGCCGGTGTGGATGCCATTTGTGACAAACCATTTGAACCTGCAACTGTACGCGATCTACTTTTTAAAATTATGAGCTAACTCGCAGCTGTAAAAGCACTTTTTAACTAAAGTGCTTTTAAGTCGCTTTGCAGTAACGCGATGAAAAATTGAGCAGCTTGGCGCCGGGCAAGGGCTTACTTAAATAAAATCCCTGAGCAATATCGCAGTTTAGCTCGTTAAGTAAATCTAGCTGTTCTTTGGTTTCTACCCCCTCCGCAACAACCTTTATTTCTAGGCTGTGTGACATAGCTATGGCTGCTTTTACCAAATTACAGTCTGCTTTATTATCTGTTATCCCAGTGATAAAGCTTCGGTCAATTTTTAGCACATCAAAGGGGTACTCTCTTAAGTAACTTAATGATGAATACCCTGTGCCAAAGTCGTCCATTGACAGTTTTATGCCCAGTTCATCAATTTGTAATAAGGCGTCACGAATTGAGGTTTGACTATTCATTAGTACCCCTTCAGTAATTTCCAGCTCTAAGCATGCATTGCTAATACTGTTTTTATGCAGAGTACGCTTAATTATATTTACTAATTCTGGGTCTCTAAATTGCCGCGGTGATAAATTAATCGCCATGGTATAGTTTTGCTTATTAATTGATTGCCATTCATTTAAAAAGCGTAGGGCTTGTTGCAGTACAAATACACCAATAGGCGCAATCAAGCCTGTTTGCTCTGCAATGGGAATAAACTCATCAGGGGTAATTTCCCCTAACACAATATTATGCCAACGTAGCAAAGCTTCAGCGCCAACGATGGTGTTTGTTTTTACATCTATTTGCGGTTGGTAATAAAGCTCAAATTCGTTTCGCTCCAGTGCTCCATGCATTTGCTCTTCTATTTCAAAGCGCCGGCGCATTGCAACATTCATTTGCGGGGTGAAAAAAGAGGAGGTATTGCGGCCCATCGCTTTTGCTTGGTACATAGCGGTGTCGGCATTACGTAACAATACCGAAGAACATGTGCCATCTTTAGGGGAAATAGCAATACCAATACTTAATGTTAATATTAAGTCTCTGCCTGCCAATTTAAAGGGCTTTCTAAATGCTTGAAGCAATCGCTCAGCAATCGCTAAAGCGTCGTTTTCATCGTTTAAACTAGATATTAAAACAATAAATTCATCGCCGCCTAATCGACCAACAGTGTCATTTTGTTTCAGCGTTTGCTGTAATCTATGTGCGGCTTCGATTAATAATTTATCTCCGATTTCGTGACCCAAAGAGTCATTTACCTTTTTAAAATCATCAAGGTCCAAGAAAAATACCGCGGCTTTTTCATGATTTTTTTGTACTTCTATTAATATTTGTGACAAGCGGTCTAAAGATAAAAAGCGATTAGGCAAATCGGTTAAGCTATCAAAGTGAGCCTGATGGCGGATCAATTCTGCTGAGCGGTGTGGTTCGCTAATATCACGGATAATCACCATGATTTGATTTTTTCTGGGCAGTAAGCGCAACCTTGCCTCATAATAAATTACGCCTTCAGGCATGCTTAATTCGTATTCAAATCTAACAATATTGTCTTGTGCTATTGTTTTTTCAATATGAATCTGAAACTTTTTCGCTACCTTTTTGGGCAGTACATCAATCATTTTTTTACCAATAAACTGCTGGGGTGGAATATAAAGATCGTTGTTATTGCCTGCGTGATAGTCTGTAATAGTGCCATTTTGTTCTAGTACAAAAAATAAGTCGGGAATGGCTTCAAAGATAGTCTTCAACATATTGGCATTAAATGTGGCTTCTGCTTGTGCCTTGTGGACTTCTGAAAGGTCAATATCGATACAATACATTTGTTTGGTATTATATTGATTAGTAAACATAACATGGCTTGAAAATACAGCTACATCATTCCCCTCTTTATGTTTAAGGGTTAGTTCTGAGGCGGGAATTTCAATATCATGCTTAATCCAATTACAATGCGCTTCAATAACGGGCTCTCGCATTGGTGCGGGTATAATTAAATCTTCGAGTTTTTTGCCAATGGCTTCTTGGTGTGAATACCCATAAAGCAATTCACTGCCTTTATTCCAATAAATTACACGTCGTTGCTCATCATAACCTTGTACTGATACAGAATCGACTGCATCGAATAGTTGGTGCAACGGATCATTAGTAACATATTGATGGGCAGACATATTATTAGCTTTATGGGGAGCCATTAAATGGGTTCCAGTTATTGAATTACTTTACTTATATAATAGACATAAAGTTGAGATTTAGCATGGTAAGGGAGGTTTCAATGCGTGACTTTTCATCGATTTAGTTGACAGCGATTCTAAAAAAGCAAAATTAAGCACTTTTAGAGAAAAGGCCAATAAGTATTGGCCTTTTGGATTAACTTGTTAGTTGGTGGGCATTAAATAGATTTCGCGTACGCTATTACGCTGATTAGCTTCAATAGCAAATAATACCGCATCGGCCACATCTTGTGGGTCGAGCTTATCGGGTTTTGCTTCATCAAAAAAAGGCGTATTTACCATGCCTGGGGCAATAGTGGTACAGCGACCATGCCATGGTTTCATTTCCTCTGCGAGGTTTTGACCAAAGCCATGAGCAAACCATTTAGTGGCACCATATATAGAGCCATCAATGGGTCTTCTTCCTGCTGCAGAGCTTGTTAAAATAAAATGCCCCTGGTTTTCACGTAAATGAGGCAAAGTGAGTTTTGCGGTCCACAACAACGCTTTAATGTTAAGGTCAACCATGGCTGACCACTGTTCAGGGTCGCCGTTTTCTGTGCCAGCTGATGAAACACCCATGCCTGCGTTAGCAAATGCCGCGTCTAATCGGCCAAATTTTTCAACGCCTTTACTCACCACATTTTCAAGTTCATTAAATTCAGTGGCATCGGCTGAAACGCTAAATGCGTTTTCATGGCCTAACTCGTCAACTAGTTTATTAAGTTTATCTTCACTGCGCGCAGTTAATATCACTTTGTGGCCATTATTAACTAATGTTTTAGCGGTCGCCTCGCCAATGCCGCTTGATGCGCCGGTAATTAAAATGACTTTATGTGTTGTCATGGTTTGTCTCCTTTTATGGAATTCTGCCAAGCTTGATTGTAAAGATTCATTTAAATAAGTGTTTTTAGGATTGGATATCGCTTAAACGCACTGTCAGGATCTAGCAAATAGAGTTATATGTATTTGAATAATTGAGTATAGGTGCAAGTATAAGGTTAAAAACTTAACCTCAATTGAATTTAAAGAGATTAGCGTTAAGAGCTTGAACGTATTATCAAGCCCTTAAAGTAGCAAAGCAATTAAGCTTCTAGTTGAAATGGGTATACTGATCCTAAACTAAGCAACTGGGTTAACTCATCAAGCGCTTGATAACTTTCGGTTAGTAAAGCTGGATCGGCAAAGTCGTTAGCGCCGAGTTTATCGCGGTAATGGCGAGTAGCCCAGTCACATAATTGGGTATATTTTTCGTCATTTAAAATAACATCAGGGTTTACTGCTGCTAATTCATGGCTATTAAGCGCCACGCGTAAACGTAAACAAGCGGGCCCACCACCATTTTGCATACTTTGGCGCAAATCAAAAAACTGCACTTGATTTATGGGATTATCGGCAACAATTAGCTCTTCAATATACGCTTTTACAGCAGGGTTGCGCTGGCATTCTTGTGGGGCAACGAGCAGCATTGCATCGTCATTCATGCTAACCAGTTGGCTATTAAATAAATAACTACTAACAGCATCTTGAATACTCACTTTACTGGTTGGCACTTCAATAATATGCAGCTGTTTGTTACCTACGTAGGCTTCGCGGATATCGTCTAGTGCTTGCGTTTGATTTAAAAACGCCTGCTGGTGGCAAAGTAAAACATTGGCGTTACCTACAGCAATTACATCATTATGGAACACCCCTTGGTCAATCACATCAGGGTTTTGTTGCAATAATATTTGACTGGTATCTTTTATATTATGCAATCGACAAATAGCCTCAGACGCCTCCAATGTTTGCCTTGCTGGGAATTTAGCTGGCTTAACAAGTTGACTGTTAAAGGCACTTGCACCAAATACAAATAACTCTAAACCTGTTTCACCGTGACTGTCGCATAAACGAGTATGGTTTGCTGCACCTTCATCACCAAAAAAACCTTGCTCAGGTAAGTGTGTATGATGTGCAAAGTATTGTTCGTTACTAAACATTGCTTTAAGCAAACGTGTCGTCGTATTTGGCTCTAATGAACGATGAAATTTATTATTAAGATTTGCCGCAGTAAAGTGTACTTTGCCATCGTTGGTATCAGGGGAGGGAGATACTGTAGCAGCATTAGCTGTCCACATGGCAGAGGCTGAGTAACAGGCGCGTAACAAAATAGGGTCGGCTTTAAAAGCTTTATTAATGACTTGTGCCTCGTTGCCAGTAAATCCTAAACGGCGTAATACATTTAAATCAGGGCGAGCATGAGGAGCAAACACCCCTTGGGTTAAGCCTTTATCGTGCATGGCTTTCATTTTAGCCAGGCCCTGCAATACAGCTTCTTGCGGATTTGAAAAACTCGCCGCGTTATTTAACGAAGCAACATTACCATACGACAAACCTGCGTAGTTGTGAGTAGGGCCGACTAAGCCGTCAAAATTAACTTCTAAAGCATGCATATACGTTCCACTAGCCAATTAAATAGTCTTTTACAATACAACGCTATGGGGTAGCTTGCAAAGTCTGTTTAAAAATAGTTCAACGAGAGTACATTCGTTCTTTTTCACTGGTGGTATGCGTATTTGTAGGCTCATTTACTTGCCACACTGTGATATCTAAGCGCCATAAAAAATAAAGAGTGTTGTATAAATTAGACATAAGTTTTTCCTTGGTGTTGCTAACGTCATTAAGGGAGTAGGAAGAAGTATGCCAACTGTTAATTGAATATTTTATGAATAATAATCAATAAGTTAATTTTTTATAACTAAACTATAAAAAAGCTTAAGCACCACATTGGATAAATTTACGCTAGGTTTGCACTAACTTGGGACTGTCTTTAGCATCGACACTTTCATCTTCAGTCTGGGTGCTTAAGTCGCTAACGATTAAATCGAGTAACTGCATTAATTGCTGTGCTTGGTTAGTGTCGATACTGTCAAATTTACAGAAAATTGTTTTTGGAATATCAGCAGCTTTAAGTTTTAAAGATTGGCCGGTGTGAGTCAATTGCACCAAACGCTTACGCTTATCGTGTTCGTCCTTTATAACGTTAAGCAATGACTTGCTGGTCATCTTTTTTAATATTTGAGTAAGCGCGCCACCATCAATTGCGGTTTTATCTATTAACTCAGCGATGGTTACTTCATCTTGTTCCCACAGCGCCATCATAACAACATACTGAGGATAGGTAAGGTTAAGCTCTGCTAGAGGCTCCCGATAGGCACGGGCTATGCTGTTAGACGCCATATATAAACGATGGCATAACTGATTTTTTAATTTTAACTGTTCAAACGACATCGCATTACCCTTCATTTCAAGATAGCTTATTTTAATTTGCATGCAAAGTAATTGCAATCAGAATTTAATTGCCTTATTATTTTGCGTGCAAAGTAATTAATTTGAAAATTTTAAATCTTAGGAGTTCCCTATGAATGTATTACAAAATGTAGCTTATACAGCAAAAGCAACGGCAACAGGCGGACGTGAAGGCGTTGCTAAATCAGATGACGGTCGTTTAGATGTTAACTTATCAACGCCTAAAGGGTTAGGTGGTGACGATGGGCAGGGCACTAATCCAGAGCAATTATTTGCAGCAGGTTATGCAGCGTGTTTTATTGGCGCGCTTAAATTTGTAGCCGGTAGCGAAAAAATCGCATTACCAAGCGATACATACATTAACTCAGAGGTATCTATTGGTGCCATTGATGGCGGTTTTGGCATTGCGGTAAAACTGGCCGTGTCATTAGGTGGTATGGATAAAACAGCCGCCCAAGAGCTGGTAAATAAAGCGCATCAAGTATGTCCATATTCAAATGCAACACGCGGCAATATTGAGGTAGAACTTTCAGTTATTTAATCTATCCCTTTATATGGTTTATAAAAACACGCCATGAGTGATCATCGCGTGTTTTTTTATTTGCTACTATACCTCTAAAACTCAGCATGAATTGAAAAAATAGATAATTCCACTTTACAACAGTGAGTGCTGTACTCGATTCACTTAAAATTGAATTTAGTAAAATAACGGCGTTACCAGCGGTGCTAAAACACATCCACACTTATTGTAATTTGGCTCAAGGCATAGAAGTTTAATAACTGTAGTGAAAGTGTTGCAGGAAAAGGCTGCTATTGAATGCGACTCAATGCTTAACATTCTGCTAATACCCAAATGACTGAAAATTTAACCCTGAAAGGTCAACAGACCCTAGTCATGAAGTTTACCATTGCTATCATGAGTGGATAAGCGGTGTTATGGCTCGCTCAGGAATAGCTTGTTGACCCATACACAAAAACCCCTAAAGTAACAAGAAAGTCGGCCGATAGATTAGTTGTTATCGGAGAGTTTGCTGATTTTTTGCCACATTGGCAATCAATACCTCTTTAGATAGCTATCTTAATTGATAAATCTGTAAAAGTGATACGGTAACATTTTATATTATATAGCTGATGCAACTGGCCGACTGGTTGGAACAGTATTCTCATGATTAGTGTATAAACTATATGGATTAAAGCCTTGCCTGTGGATAGGTGTTTGCTTGTTGTTGTGCTAATAACCCAGCGGCGAAATGAGCAAAGTTAAATGGTAGTTGGTTATGAGGTTACGTTATTCAGGCTAATTTAAAACATTTAATAAAATGTTATTTAAATTGGTCTAAACTAAAAAATAAATAAGTAAAGCAAGGTAGTTATAAATGCGGGAAATAGCGTTAGCAAAAAAGTTATTGTGGATAAGCGTCGGAAGTATACTTTTAACTGTGGTACTATTTTCAGGCATACTGTGGTCTAAACTCTCATCGAGTAATGCGAATACATCTGCTGAGGCCGAAACTTTAATTGTAAATGAGGTGGATGGTCGATTAACAGCAAATGCAGCCGCCTATGGTGAGAAAATCGCTGCCTTTATTAATGAAGCTTACCGAATACCCTTTTCGCTTGGTAGCATTTTAGAAGATGCCGACAAAGCCTCAATAGAACGTGACTCAGTTGTTTCTTTAAATCGCTCGTTATTAGAAAGTAACGATGTTATTTCTTCTATATATTCTCAGTTTGAACAAAACGGCTTTGATGGTAAAGATAGCGAATTTACTCAAGGCTATGATCACTCTGTTGCCGGTGCTGGAACATTAGAAATTTATTTCACTAAAAACAGTAATGGCTTGGTTGAACAACAGGTCGTTGAAGACGCGGCAGAAAAATACGCGGATAAAATAAATGAATTTGGTTTACGTGAGGCAGAGTGGTACTTGTGTGCTAAAGACAAGTTAAAACCATGCATTATGGAACCCTACTTATATGAGATAACACCGGGTTACTCAGAAATGATGACTTCACTTGTTGTACCCGTTATTAAATCAGGCAAGTTTGTTGGTGTAACTGGGGCTGATATTACCTTACCTGTATTTCAAAAGTTAACAGAAGAGCTTTCAAGTGCGCTTTACAATGGCAAAGCAAAAGTAACGTTACTTAGCCATTTGGGCTTAATTGTTGGTACCAGTCATTATAAAGAAAAATTAGGCCGTCCACTGAAAGAAGCTGTTAGCGCTAAAAGTTATGAAAGTTACAAAGCACTAAAAGGCACTAAAGGAATTAACAAGCAAGCCGCAGAAATAATGGTGTCTTACCCAATTGAAATTAAGCTTGCTGATGTGAAATGGATGCTGCTAATTGAAGTACCCGCGGAACTTGCTTTTGAGGGGCCAATTCAATTAACTGCAGGCATGTCTGAGGCAGCAAAAGAGCTGGGTGTGATTATTTTGATCACCGGTACTGTGATTGCGGTATTGGCATTTATAGTAATGAAGCTCGTTGTAGGTAGTGTTGTAGCGCCACTGCAGCAAATTCAGGAACGCGTTGACAACTTAGCAAGCTCTGAAGGCGATTTAACTCAAACTCTGCATGTGGATACTCACGCTGAATTGATTGCACTAGCTGGAGGGTTTAATAAGTTTTTATCAAAACTTCGTGAATTGATCAGTGAGCTAAAAGCGGTCTCAGATCAAACCAAACACCAAGGTGAGGTTACTTCGAACATTGCGGTAGAAACCAAGCACAATGTGCAAGCACAGTTTAAAGAAATTGAAAGTGTGGTTACTGCAATGAACGAAATGAGCGCGACAGCACTTGAAGTGGCAAAAGCTTCAGAGCAATCGGCGCAACAAGCAGATGAAATTAATACCCTAGTGGTAAGTAGCGAATCGAGCTTATCATCAGCTATGACGCAAGTTAAAACCATGTCAGAGGAAATTAAAGAAGCTAATCAGGCGGTAGAGAAAGTAGCATCGCGTAGTAATGATATTACCCAAATACTTGATGTGATCCGAACTATCTCTGAACAAACTAACTTACTAGCGCTAAACGCAGCTATTGAGGCTGCGCGAGCAGGGGAGCACGGACGTGGTTTTGCCGTTGTTGCTGATGAGGTTAGAGCTTTAGCATCTAAAACGCGTTCATCAACCGATGACATTAGTAGTTTAATCGACAGCTTACTTTCAGAAGTGGGTAATGCATCAACTGTTATTGAAAAAGGTGTAGTACGCGCTGAAACTGCAGTAGATGAAACCTCAACGGCTTTTGATGCACTGCACAGTGTGGTTGTGAAAGTAGATGAAATAACCAATCAAATTACCCATATTGCAACGGCTGCAGAAGAACAAAGCCTAGTCACCGAAGAAATAAATCGCAACTTGACAATAATTTCTGATGCCGCCTCACAGCTTTCAGATTTATCTGCTCAGGCAGGCGACAGCAGTGAAGAGCTGAATAAACTGGTTGCGCAGCAAGACTCTGAACTTAATAAATTAAAAACCTAGACGTCGAACTTTGTTTTTAAATTAAAAAGGCAGCTAATTTAGATTAGCTGCCTTTTTATTTTCGGCTAAAGACTTTTCATGAGTGAAAACATGTTTTCGATCATTGGTTTGGCTAAATGCTCTACGTTTGGTCGATTAAAATAATTACGTAAGCCAGTAAATTGTATTTGGAAAAAACGAGCATAATCTATAGCGGCAATATTTCCGCTTAGCTCTTTATCAGCTATAGCGAGTGTAAATAGTTCAGTAAGGTAATGTTCAAAGTCTATCATTAGCTCTACACTGATTTGGTAAAGATAACTGTCTTTCTCAATGAACTCATTATTAGCTTTTACTAACATGCAGATAGCACTTGGAGTATTACTTTTTGAGGAGATAACAACATACTCTACAAAATCTTGAAGTGCGTCAAGAATACTGCTGCATGATACTAAACGCTCATTTATTAAGCTTTGCATTTGCTTGGCATAGTTTTTTATCGCTTCACAATATAAACCTTCCTTAGAGCCAAATGCCGCATAAATGCTGCCAGGACGCATGTTAATTGCATCTTGTAAATCGCGAGTGGATGTAGCATGAAAGCCCTTCTCCCAGAATAATTGACTAGCGGCACGAACAACTTGCTCGCGTTCAAATTTAACTTTATTGGCCATAATAGTTTCTATTAAATTGAGCGACTGTTCAATTTTAACTTGAGCAGTCGCTCAAAATCAAATAGTATGTGTTTCGAAGTTAGTTAATTACATTAATTTATTGGAGCAGAACATGGCAGAATTTACGTTATATACTCAAGACAACGCACCTGAAGAATCAAAATCGCTTATGGCTGATTCAGTAGCAGCATTTGGTATGGTGCCAAACCTTCATGCAGTAATGGCAGAAGCACCTACGCTTCTTAAAGGCTACCAAGTACTGCACGACTTATTTCAAAAAACATCGTTTAACGCAGAAGAGCTAACAGTGGTATGGCAGTCAATTAATGTTGAGCACGAATGCCATTACTGTGTACCAGCACACAGCGCAATTGCCGCTTCAATGAAAGTTGATCAAGGTATTGTTGATGCATTGGTTAATGAAACGCCACTTGCAGATGCAAAACTTGAAGTACTTCGTGAAACAACGCTTGCAATGACACGCAATCGCGGCGTAATTAGCAATGAGCAAATTGAGAAATTTTTTGCAGTAGGTTACGGTAAACAGCAACTGCTAGAAATAATTGTTGGTTTATCGCAAAAAGTAATGAGCAATTACACTAATCACCTAGCTGATACACCCGTTGACGAACCATTTAAAAAATTCGCAAAATAATAGCGGTTTTATAAATAACAAAGGCAGCCTAGGCTGCCTTTTGAGTTTTAAGACCAAAGTTACTTAAATTTAACGGTTTTTGTACTGCGAGTATAAATACGCTGTTCCGGTTTAGTCCATTCTCCTTTTTTTAAATAAGAGGTAGAAACAACAAACTGTTGATCTTTAAATTCACTGGTTGATTTAACTTTAGTGATCCCTTCTTTGCTACCAGTAACATCTTCGTAAGCCACAAATTGCGTTGGGCTCAGCACTTTCATGACGCCTTTAGTATAAAAACCAGCTGTTGTGAAGTAATAGAAAACCAGTGACTGTTTTTTACGATCATAGAAAATCATTGACTCCCCTCCATACTCACCCTCATTAATCGAGTGTGAAGTACGAATGGCTTTACCATTAAGTGCGCGCTGCCAATTACTGACATCTTGAATGCTTGGCTGACCTGTTTCGGTATTGAAATCCGCTTGCCATGTGCCTAAGTAAGGCGTAAATATCGCAAGTTCTGGCGCTAGTAAGTCTGCTTCATTATTTGCTTGAATACTAAATATAGATAGTGATAACAGCAGCATCGCGGCCTTTAAATATGTCATAATTTAACCTAAGTGTTTTTTAATTATTTTCATTATAGGCGATTATTTTTGATAAAAAGTACCTTAATTATATTTTCGAGTATGTTTATAGCTGCAATATGGCTTGCTTATTTAAATCATAAAATTGAGATGTTCATACCGATCTATATTTCATTACTCAGTGGTATTACTTTTTTATATTATGCCTGGGATAAACGAAAAGCAGTGCAGTCGAATCGTAAACAAGTAAGTCGTATACCTGAGCGACATTTACATCTCTGTGCTCTATTAGGAGGGTGGCCAGGCGCACTTATCGCGCAGCAAGCTTTACGGCATAAGTCAAAAAAGCGCGTATTTATAGTGGTATTGTGGTTGTGTATAGCGGTGAATTTAAGCTTGGGCGGTTATATTTGGTATGTTTATTATTAATGTTAAAATGCCTTTATTTAAAAAGGCATTTTACTGCATTAAACAGTCTATTGCGCAGATTGACTTGATTGTTTTTCATCGAGCTCTATGGTTAAGATAGTTTTTTTATCAACCGTTATCCATTTTCTATAAGTAATATAACCTGCCTTACTTACTTCAATATCATATTTACCTGCATCTAGTTCAATAGCATCTTGATACACAGGCACTATATTCATTATACGAACTCTAGAGTCGGCTGGGTTAGTGATAACCGTAAGTGATATTGGTGCATTTTCTTCGCTCATTTGAGGAGTTGGCTCAATAACAACATCTTCAGTTTTGTTTGTTTTAGATGTTGCTGAACAGCCAGTGAGTATGAGTGCTGCAGCTAGCAAGCTTAAATTTTTCATAGGTACTCCATAAATTATAAAAAGTCTAAATATGTAAAATCTTGGCGGAGTGTATGATGATATGAATGCACTCGTCGTCCTTGACTTTGTTGTCTGTATTTTGATTTTAGTCTAATAGCTATGCAATCGTTATTCAATCACTGCTGTGTTATTTTTAAACAATAAATAAACGCATTTTTTAGAGCATTTTGTCTAACGACTGAGTAATCGCTTCACTTTTTTCAACTAAACGTTCAGCGGCTTTATACATTCTTTTTTTCATTAAATCGTTTGCTGTACTGATGTAACGTCTCGACAATTCTTTTCTCAACGAAATTAAAAGTGAGAAGTCATCCGGTAATGCTGTTGATTCAGATTTAATAAATTCTTCGAATTCCATTAAAGCTTTATGATCTTCTATTGTTTCTAACTGAGCAGAGAATCGTTGAAACTTAGGACCATAAAACACCACTGCATCGGCACGAGGAAAGTCTGCCTGTTCGCCTAAATTAATCTTTTGCTGATAAGCAGTTAATGCATTAATAGCAGATTCTCGCTGCATTAAATTTGCTAGTAACTCATCCGCTTTTTTGTTGTTTGTAAAAACGATTTTACCCACGTTTAAGAGAACTTTTTGGGTGATCACATCGTCACTTTCTATCGCGGTATTTAACGCAACTGTAAAATTATCAAAGTGAAGATCTGTAGGCTGATAACGGTAAGTTTTATCAACTTCTTTTAAGTCAAAAATCAAGTGGGCAATACTATTTGGCTGCTCCTCGTTATAACGCGACTGTTCGAGTAATAAATCGATTCTGGCTGTAATATCAAAAATAATTGATTGGCGTTCCCTAAGCACACTTTCTAATTGCATTGATAGTTTTTCTGAGTCAGGGTAATAATTTAATGCATCAGAGTAAACGGCTATAATTTTATCGAAATCTTTAAATTTACGACCTGCGATATTATTAAACTGATTAGCTTCATCGTTAAAGCTCTCTAATATGCTTTGCTGGTTTGATCTTAGTAACCCTTGTTTAAGCACTTCATATTGTGGCGGGATTTGTTCAAGTTTGTTTAAAATTGTTGGCCCCTGCCAAGACATCCACGCTTCTACTTGTTGATTAATTGCTTTGGCATTATCGAGTTGTGCCTGTAATTGTTTAGTATTATCTGAGTTTGAGTAATAGTTTTGCGTAATCAAAGCAATAATGGCTATACTCGCTGCTGTAGCAAAAATAGCAGGGTTTAAGTTTGTTGTAAGACTTTTTAAAATGGGCTCTAATGATTCAAGCCTTTGATTCGCATTTAAAACTAATGCTTTATTTAAATTGTTCCACAAAAGAATAGGGCAGTTACTTGGTTTTTTCACTGTTGTGTTTTTAGGAACTTTATCTGCAGCAATACGGTTAAATGGGTGTTTACTGCTGAGAAGTTCATAAGCAATGCATGCAAAAGAAAATACATCGTCTTTTACTGATGCTTCACTACCCTTTAATTGTTCAGGACTTGCATATGTTGGGGTGTAGCCACCAATTGTTGCCAGTTCACTGTCATTTTTTACAGCGTATTGATCGTCTAAGCTTTTGTGTTTGGCAATACCAAAGTCAAGTACTTTAAGGTTACCGTTAGAATCAAAAATAATATTTGAAGGCTTGAGGTCATTATGAATGACGCCACGCGAGTGGGCATATACAAGAGCGTCAGTTAATTGCTTTAAAATAATTTTTGCTTTTTTAAACGCTAAGCCAGAGGGTTTGTTTCGTTTAATAATTTGTTCTAGTGTTTCCCCTTCAATTAACTCCATAGTGACATAATATAGATCGCCGTCAGAGTCTGCTGAGTACACTTTGACAATACTTGGGTGGGAAAGCTGTTGCGTTTTTGCTGTTTCATCTTTTAGTAGTGAGATAGCTTCTTCAGAGCTTGAGAATTCTTCTTGAAGTACTTTAATTGCTACCGATGCTTCTGAGCGATTACCGTTTTCTAAAAAAGTATCGCGCGCCCGATAGATATAACACATCCCGCCTTGGCCAATCAGCTCTTCAATTAAATAGCGGCCAGATATTTTTTTGCCAAGTAGATTTTGCTTGCGAATGTTTGACGTTTTTTTTGCGTTTGAGTCTAGGGAAGCAATCTGAGTTTTATCGTTGTGATCATTAGTACTGCTCATAAAAAATCCTTTTATTGTGTTAAGTTAAATAATTACAAAGGTAAATATTCTCTGCTTATCTATCAATTTTCCCTCTGATATGAGCATGTATTTTACAAAAATATACAATTATAGCAATGCCTGAATGACATATTATTGTTGGTAAATTTCCCTTACTGTAAATTGAAAAAGTCGGTTTAAAGCTAGAAGGAGTCTCTAAGAAGGCTATTTTCGGTCTAGTTATAAAGCATTACGGTAAAATATTTCATCGCTGTATAATTTGTTTATCAAACGTCTTGTTTTAGAGACAAAATCAATAGCGCAATATTTTCTTGTGTTAATTTCAATGTTGACAATAGTTTCGCTTCTACTTTATCCTGTTCACAATAATGATATAAGGGACTGACTTATCAAATGGAACTGATACTAAACATCACTAGTTATCACAGACTTTCACCTGAAATAGAAGCCACTAAAACTGTAACAGATTCATTAACTTTTGGTCGCTCTGAAGCGTGCGATTGGCACTTACCTGATCCCGAAAAAATAATCTCAAGTAAACACGGCATAATAGAAAAAGAAGGTGACTCTTTTTACGTATACGATAATTCAACCAATGGATTATTTATTAATTTTGCTGTAGCGCCGCTCGGTCAAGGCAACAAACAACGTTTGTCAGACAGTGACGTGTTAACCATTGGCGATTTTCAAGTCAGTGTGGTGCTAACATCAGCTCAACAAGCCGATGTGAGTAATTCTGCTCCAAGTCATTTTCAATCAGTAGATGCTTTCGCTGCGCAAAATTCTCAACCGGCTGAGCAGTCTATACCTTCATTCGATGACTCGATTATGAATGAGTCGATGCCTGAGATATCAGTGACTGCGCAGCAACAAACTGATAATCATATTCCGGAAGACTGGGATGAATTAACGCGCCTTATGAATACCGATGATTTTGACATTGGCAATAATGTTAGCAATTCATCAGCACCTGTTGATACCCCTGCGCCTATTCAAGAACCCCCCCGTTCAAGTACCCACGCTAATGAGCATAAGCCTGAGATACAGTCTGCACCAGTAAAAAACGTGGTTCAAAGTGACAAGGCGTTATCAGATGCGTTTTTAAAAGGGTTGGGGATTAAAGATGAACTTAAAAATTCGTTAGATAATGAAAAGCTGTGGTTTGAAATGGGCCAAGGGCTTAATTTATTGCTCACTGAGCTTATGGAATCTTTACGTCAACGCGCTATTGTAAAAAACAAATTAAGATTGAATCATACGATGTTTCAGGCTGAGCAAAACAATCCATTAAAATTTTCTGCCAACATTGATGACGTTATTCAGAACTTGTTCATAAAAAATAGTGCAAGCTTTCTGTCTTCGAATGAATCTATTAAAGAAAGCTTTATAGACACACGTAAGCATGAGCATGCATTACTCGCTGGTGCAGATGGCGTGTTAAAAGGGATGTTGTCGCAGGTTTCTCCCATGCAAATTAATCAACAGGCAAACGATAATTCTAACGTGTTAAAAATTATCCCTGGTCAAATAGAGTCTAAATGCTGGAAATTATATCAAAGTTTATATGATGATATTTCTCAGGAAGTGAACACTAAAGGCGCCATGGCAATGTCAGATGATTTCTTAAAGGCATACAACGATCGAATCAAAGAAACGCACTAGAAAGGAAAGTAAATAATGTACAAAGTTAAGCTCTACTTATTGAGTTTTAGTTTACTATTTTTGGTAATGGGATGTTCTACGATGAATAAAATCGTACCCCCTTCTACCGATCTGATCATTAATGTATCTAAAAATGTTAATCCAGATACATCAGAACGTCCTTCTCCAGTGGTAATGAAAATTTTTGAGCTCAGCTCAAGAACTATTTTTGACACGCAGGACTTTTTTAGCTTGTACGACACACCAGAAAAGATCCTCGGACCTGACTTATTAAAAAAAGATGAATTAGAACTTCAGCCTGATTCTGTGCAGCAATATAAAATGAGCCTTAATCGTAATACTCGTTACGTTGGGGTTGTTGTTGCTTATAGAAATATAGACCAAGCAAGGTGGAGAGCGGTTATAGAAGTTGACCCTACCGGCTATGACGATATCAATGTTAATGTAGAAGCAATTGCGACATACATGAGAGAGCAATAAAAAAGGATTTTTAAAATGGGTGATAACACTCGTGTTGCTTGGACTGAAGGGATGTTTTTAAGACCTCAGCACTTTCAACAAGCAGACAAATATATTTCCAATGTTATCAAGCAAGTTTGCAGTGGCAACCTTGCTGATCCATGGGGGATAATTGATATAAGTATTGATAATGAATTACTTAACAGCGGGCAGTTTGCCGTGGACGCATTATCAGCAATCACTCCAGACTTATTACCAATAGATATGCCTCAATCAACGTCGCTACCTGAACCGTTGGTGGTTAATAAAGATGTTTTTGATGAAGTTGTTTATCTTGCCATCCCTGCGCTAAAAAATAGCGGGATTAATATATCTTCAGCCGACGATAATACAGTGACTCGTTATAAACTCAATGACCTGTCAGTGAGTGATGATTTATTAGGAGCGCAATCTCAAGAAATTATTCAAGTTGCGAAAGTGTATAGCAAATTGATGCTGTCGTCTGATGATCACTCAGGCTATATTGTATTACCTTTAGCTAGAATTATAGATGTGAGTAGTGAAGGCCAAATAAAGTTAGATGCAAAGTATATTCCTCCATCTTTAAAAGTAGGGCAATGTAAACCCTTATCAGGGCTAGTCAGAGAAATAGGCTCAATGATAAAGCAACGCGCTGAAAGCATCGCCGCAAGGCTCAGCCAGGGCTATGCAGGAAGTTCTTCAGTTGCAGATTTTATCATGCTACAAACATTAAATAAGTATGATGCGATATTTAATAACTTACTTAGTGTCAATAGTTTACACCCTAATGTATTTTACAGTCGTTTAATTGAGCTTGCGGGCGAGTTATCAACCTTCAGCACTGCTAATAAGAGAGTGCCTAAATTACCCAATTATGACCATACTAATTTAGGGCAGGTATTTAATGAAGTGGTTAACTTTTTATATCAGTCGTTGAGTCACGTTATTGAGCAAACAGCAACTGAAATTAAACTTGAGCAAAGTAAATTTGGTATTTCTTTTGGTGCGTTAAAAGATAAGTCTATTCTTAATTCAGCCCAATTTGTATTAGCAATTAAAGCAAGTGTGCCTCATGAAGAATTAAGAAAAATTCTACCTTCACAAATTAAAATTGGCAGTGTAGAAACTATTCGAGATCTGGTAAATAACCAAATTCCAGGTATTACGATTAGTAATTTACCAACAGCACCAAGACAAATTCCTTATCATGCTGGTTTTCATTATTTTGAATTAAATAGGCATGGTGAACATTGGGATAAATTGCGTTCCAGTGGGGGAATTGCCATTCACCTCTCAGGAAACTACCCTGAGCTACAATTAAGCCTTTGGGCGATAAGAACTTAACTTTTTAAAAGGAAGAGTTTCAATGGACGAAACCATTATCAAACCTCGCCCAGGTCGATTAGGGCGAAATACGCCAAGTAGCAACCCTGCACAAAATGATGCTGATAAAACAGTGATGTCGGTCGAGCCGCCTTCTGCAAAATCATTAGGTAGTAACAAAGTATCGATATTTAAAAACCCTTTGTTAGAAGCGGCAACCGATTGTTTTTCGCTTGTAATTTCAATCAATCAATCGCTTGAAATGAGTAACCTTGCAGCGCTTAAACATCGTTGTGTTGAGGCTATCAAACGATTTGAAGTAGAAGTTCGCAATCAGCACTTATCAAAAGAGGTGATCAATAATTCGCGTTATTGTTTGTGCGCCATTCTTGATGAGTCTGTATTGAACTCAAAATGGAGTTCAATGGAGTGGGCGGATGAAAGCCTACTTTCTACCTTTCATAAAGAAACCTTTGGCGGTGAATATTTTTACACGCTACTTGATTCAGGCTTAGCTCAACCAGAGAGAAATCAACAATTTTTAGAGTTGCAATATCACTGCTTGAATTTAGGATTTAAAGGTAAATATCGCCTAGGTGCCGGTGGTGATACAAAAATCGAAGAATATCGTTCACAACTTTATCATTTATTAAACCAACTTAATGGGCCAATTAACAATAAGCTGTCTCCAAACTGGAAGCAAAGAGTAGCAGCGGGTGTTGAACTGAGAAATCAAGTTCCACTTTGGGTCATATTTTCGGTATTGGGGCTCATATTATTGATGATCTATTTATCAATAAATATGAAGCTGAATAACGATGTTGTAGAGATTAATGAAAAGCTAGCAGGTATTCACCCTTTAGCAGTTAACCAAACTGTTGATAAAAAAGATCAGCAATTACGCGTACTTGAACAGTTGTTGCAAACAGAGATTAAAATGGGGATTGTCGCCGTTGCTAAAACCTCCGATGGGATCCGCATTACAATTAATAGTGAAAACTTGTTTAAGCAAGGAGACGCACAACTTCTCCCTTCATTCCAGCCTATTTTAGAAAAGTTAGCGTTAAGCCTAGAAGGAACTAAAGGGCGAGTCCTCATAACAGGTCATACAGATGACTTACCAATTAGCACTGATAAGTACCCTTCTAATTGGCATCTATCTTTAGCTAGAGCAACACAAGTTGCTAATTTAATGGCTAAAAGTACCAATTTGAGCGGTCGTCTATGGCCAGAAGGAAAGGGCGCAGCAGAGCCTATCGCTAGCAATTCAGATTCAGCTTCTCGGTCGTTAAACCGCAGAATTGAAATCGATCTATTATTTTAATGAGGCTGTAATGAGTTTCTCACAAAAATTTAAAAAAATAACCTACGCACTAACGTCTCGAACCGCTATTTTAATTATCGGTTTTTTAGCCTTATCATTATTAATTTGGTTTGGTGGTCCCCTAATTGCGATTGCAGATTATGTACCGCTTGCCGGTGTTGCAGCAAGACTACTAACTATTTTATTGATACTACTTGTTTTTTCTGTGACTAAAATTTATCGCCTTATGCAGCAAAGCAAACGTGATGAAAAAATGGCAGATGAGTTAATAGATAACAACGATGCAAATAGTAGTGAAGTTAACGAAGAAATAACCACCTTAAAAACCAGAATGAATGAAGCCATAGATTTACTCAAAGACGTAAAACTATTTAAAGGTAAAAATATATACCAATTACCTTGGTATATCATGATTGGTCCACCTGGCGCAGGTAAAACAACGGTTATTCATAATTCAGGCCTAGATTACCCATTAAAGGATAAGCTTGGAGTTGATTTAGTGCATGGTGTTGGTGGTACGCGCAATTGTGATTGGTGGTTTACCAATAAAGCGGTATTAATCGACACCGCCGGTCGTTACACAACGCAAAGTAGTCACGCTAAACACGACTCTAGAGCATGGGAAGGCTTTCTCGGGTTACTAAGAAAACATCGCCCATTACGCCCTATAAATGGGGTAATGATCAGTATGGGTATTTCTGAACTTATGAGTCAGACCAAAACTGAGCGAAACCTTCATGCACGAGCTATAAAACAACGCCTTCAAGAACTACAAAACCAGCTTGGTATGACATTTCCTGTCTATGTTATTTTTTCTAAAGTAGACTTAATTGAAGGATTCAGGGAGTTCTTTGGCGAACTTACTGAGGAAGAATGTGAGCAAGTTTGGGGGATCACCTTTGAGCTTGATTTAGATAAAGATACTCAAGTCGATGCATTTAACAAAGAATTCCATGCTTTAATCTCTAAACTTACAGAGATGTTGAACCGTCGACTGATCAACGAGCGTAATGAAGCTATTCGAGCTAAAATCTTTGAATTCCCCAGACAGCTACGTGTACTACAAGGGGTAGCTGATGACTTCTTAAAAGAGATTTTTACTCCTAACGCTTATGAAGAGTTACCTATGTTCAGAGGCGTGTATTTAACCAGCGCTACTCAAGAGGGAACCCCTTCAAGCTTTTTAAATGATGCTAGTGCAGGTAAAACCGATTATATAAACCAATCTAAAAGTTTTTTTATTAAAAACGTTTTAGAGAGCGTTATTTTTCCTGAGCAAAACTTAGCAAGTACCAACAAACACCATGACAAACAAAATAAGTGGCTTCGAGTTGCTAGTGTGTCACTTGCATGTGTTGCTTTGTTCGGCTTTTCAATTTCTTGGTATTTTAGCTTTGCATGGAATAGCAACTTAATTGATGCCACAGATGAAGCAATTGCCACGTACCAAGAGCTAGACTCATCTTCTTTTGATAGAAATAATCTACTGGTACTAAATGATCGATTAAATGCATTGAGAAACTTGCCAGCAACCAATGATCAGTTAATTGATCCTGAAGATGCATCTTCAGTTGGCTTTAATAAGCTTACTGAAATTAAAGAATCTTCTACTAATGCTTATAAACGTTCCTTACAAACCTATTTAGAGCCCTTTATTGCAAACACGTTAATAAAGGAAATGGAGGCTCATCCAGAACATCTGAGTTATTTATATGAAACGCTCAGATGCTACTTAATGTTATTTAAACCTGAATATTTTGAGAGTGAAGATATTTACGTTTGGTTTAGTGCATATTTAGATAGAAATTTGCCTGGTGATTTGAACATGCAGACGCGTAATGAGCTGATGAATCATATTGCTGCGTTGTTAAAAGAGGGCGTAACACAAACTGAAATAGATAATCAGGCGGTTCGAGTAGCTCGTGCAGAACTTACGAAACTACCGATTGCAGAAAGAGCATACCAACGACTTCAAGCTGATTTTCTTGATAGCAGTATTCCGCCTTTTAGATTAACCGATATTATTAGCTTTGAAAGTGCGCAAAAGTTTACATTTCGTAACAATGGTGATCTAACGCGCAGTATTCCAGGGTTATACACTTTTAACGGTTTCCATGGCATTTTTAATATTGAAAAAGGAAAAATGCTTGGCAACTTAATGGCCAGTAGCTGGGTGTATGGCCAAGAAGCCTCAGGCACGTATGATATTTCTAAAGCAGAGATAGAAAAGAAGCTAGAGCAACGTTATTTTCAAGATTATATTTATTATTGGCAGTCGTTTTTAGATGACTTGAGTCTTAATCAGTACAGCTCACCTGCTGAGGGTGTGAACATTACTGATGTATTAGCAGGCTCAGAGGCGCCAATAAAAAATATCATCAATGCAGTTAAAAAGAATGTTCAATTAACTAAGCTACCTATCTCTGAAAACCAAAAGGTCGCAGGAGATATTGCCGCTAATGCAGCTAAGGTTGCGATGCAAACGAAAGCAAATCGAATTAAACGCTTTTTACCTGACGAGGCGCCTAAGTTTGAGGTAGAGCTACCGGGCTATCAAGTCGAAGAGGCGTTTGAAGACATTATCGATATAGACATTCAGCAGCTTGATAATATTCAGAAAAACTTAAGAGAGTTGAATATTTACCTAACTAAACTTGATCGAGGCGATCAGCTTAAATACTCAATTAAAGATCAAATAAGTGGTAAGAGCAAACCGAGTTTTATTCGTCAATTAGAGTACCAAAGTAGTGATTTACCATATCCGTTTAATAGTTGGTTACTTGATATAAGTAGAGATACTAGCAACATCACCAAAAATAGTGCCAACAGACATTTAAATGAAATTTGGAAAAGCAAAGTGTTGCGCGAGTATAACGCGGCAATTGTGGGGCGTTACCCATTTGCTCCGCAGGCTGAAAAAGAGGTCAGCATTAAAGACTTTACTCGCTTCTTTGGCCCTAATGGCACCATAGATAACTTTTTTAATAGCTATGTAGCTCCGAGTGTGGATATGAGCTCTAGCCCGTGGAAATTTGAAAAAGATATTGGTATTAGCAATAACACCTTAAAAATGTTTGAGCATGCTTTCAAAATTCAAACCGCATTTTTTGAACGTGGTAGTGATACACCCCGAATTGAGTTTGGCTTACGTACTTTTAATTTAGATAAAACGGTATCTAGTTTAATGATTGAAATTGATGGCCAGTCAATGATTTACCGTCATGGTCCACTCAAAGTTACAAACTTTGTATGGCCTGGCGCTAGTGGTCAAAGTAAAACTCGCGTTGTGTTTACACCGCCAAACGGTGGGCGTTCAATTAATACAACTTATCAAGGTGAGTGGTCACTTTATCGAATGCTAGATGAGCTCAGCGAAAAGCGTAGCAAAACACGTCAAGATCTAGAGTTACATTTCTCCTTGATGGGTAACAACGCAAAAGTAGAATTACTGCCTAGCTCAATCAGGCATCCGTTTTGGAACAGCAGTGTAGAGAAGTTTTCATGTCCGACCCGATTGTAGATATTGGTTATCTTGGCAAGGTTCCTTGTTTAGGCGACTTTGTTCAAGATAATGTAACTAAAGAGTTTTCAGAGCATTGGGAGCAATGGCTGCAAGCTGCCATTGCTGTGAGTAAAGAGCAACTTGGTGATGTTTGGCAAGAAAGCTACCTTACTGGCCCGGTTTGGCACTTTGCATTAAGCCCAAACATTGTTGGTGATACTGGCATTATGGGTACGTTATTGCCCAGTATGGATGCAGTAGGAAGGCACTATCCACTCACTGTTACTCGTGCAACTCATATTGCTCCGGTTGATGTGCTTCATTCTGGTGTTTTTTCATTAGAATACGAAGATGCTGTTCTTAAAGTACTTGATGGCTCCGTGGATCTGTTTTCCTGGCGAAAAGAACTGGCAAGTACACTAAGTGACGTTGCTGCAAATAAAAAGCAAGTAAGTTATGCCAATTCAAAAGATAAAAACAAACAAGCAATCGCTCTAGAGTTTTCAGGCACTGAGTTAAGCGACCATATTTTACAAGATGCCATGCATGCGATTTTACATAAAAAGTATGGTGATTACAGTGTTTGGTGGACTCATGGTTCTTGCAATATTAAGCCTATGGTACTGATCACGTCAGCTTTGCCGCCGGTTAATCAAGTAGCCGCTATGCTAGATGGACGTTGGAAGCATTGGGAATGGAATTACACACAGGTAAAAAATAGTGATTAGTAATTTAAGTACAAGTTATGCCATTACTCATAGAGGTGCAGTGAGGCAGCTTAATGAAGATGCGCACGTGGAAATTAACAGCCATAACTTATGGGTCGTAGCTGACGGTATGGGCGGGCATGAAGCGGGTGAAGTTGCTAGTCAATTAGTGGTTGATGTGATTAGAACTACTGTTGAAAAGCTCAGGCTAGAGGACTTGACCGTAAGTCATATTGTTAGCGCTATAGAAGATGCAAATAAGCAACTAAATCAATATAGCGCGCAATACTTAAGCAATAAAACAGCAGGCAGTACGGTAACAGCTTTGTTTGTTAAGAATGAGCGCTATTACATATTATGGGCTGGTGACAGCAGAGCTTACTTATTACGCAATGGTAAACTAACGCAAGTTTCTCGAGATCATAGTCAAGTTAATGACTTAATCGACGAGGGAATGATTTCTGTTGAAGAAGCTAAAAACCACCCATTATCTAACGTTATTACTCGTGCTGTGGGCGTAATGGATGAAGTGAAGGTGGATGTAATTGAGGGTGAGATAAACAAGGGCGATATCTTTTTATTATGTTCAGATGGTCTTACAGGTGAATTATCAGATGAGGACATATGTTTGTCATTAGAGCCAAGTAGCATAATTGATTCAGGAATGGCTTTAATGCACTCCTCGTTAGTCAGAGGTGCTAAAGATAACGTAACTTGTATATTAGTAAAATATGATGATGTAGATGCCAATCAATCGATACAATCTTGTAATTTACAAGATGAGGCAACGATTCCATTGTTCACTAAGTAGCTGATTAAGCCTGTTTTAGTATATTTAAGAAAAAAAGTTGTAAATATATCAGGAACAAAAAACTGTTATTTCAATTATTTACAAAATAACATTAGCCAGCTTATCGGCACAATGGTGCTGAAGCTTGTAATTTAATTTAAAGAATGTAATATTATCTCCGCTCTAAGCTTTAGAGAATATGGATAATATTTAGGACAATGGAATGTTTTTATTTGAAGAGTATATTTCCCCTATTTCAGATACTGAGTTTGCAGGTATTGATCCTCGCTCAGATGTCTCTCCAACGTCTACTTACTACGCCTTAAAAGATTTAAGAAACCAACTTCGTGCGGCTGAAAGAAATGCGCTAGTCGATGAAGAAGGAATTGCTTCGCTTTCTCGAGATTGGATTCCGCTACTTGAGCAATGTAGTGAGGCAATTAAAACCGAAAGTAAAGATATAGAATACCTAGCTTGGCTAATTGAAGGCTTGTGCCGCGTTCATGGCTTTAAAGGCATTGCGTTTGGTTTTAGTGTTGCTAAGCACCTTTTGGAACATCATTTTGAGTCACTTTATCCAACACTTGATGACGGTGATGAAATTTCAGACAAAGTGTCTGCATTAGTTGGCTTAAATGGCAGTGCTGGTGAAGGTACGTTAATTATTCCAATTAAAAGTATATACATGACAGACAGTGTCAGTATGGATCCTTTTTCTTTTTGGGAATATCAGCAAGGTTATGACATTTCACGTTTAAGTGATGAAAAACGCGAAAAGAAGATAACCCAAGGTGCCGTTGATTTTGAACAGCTTGAAAAAAGTGCAGCCGAAACCAGTACCGAGTTTTTTGTATCTTTAAAAAATGATATTGAAGATGCGATAGAAAAATTTGCCGCTTTGAGTGAGGTTATGGATAAGGTGACGGGTGAGCCACAACCTACATCTAATATTAAACAAGCATTAGAAGTGAGCTTAGCTGCGGTAAATCATGTTGCAGCAGATAAACTTGAAGCAGCACAAATTGCATTAGATAAGGCAAATGCTGAGCCTGAAGAGGAAGTGGTTGAGGATGAGATAGAAGCAGACTCAGCGCAACCTAAAAAGCGTGTCAGTGATGAGATTGATTCGAGAGAAAACGCAATAAAAAAACTTCAAGAAATTGCGACATTTTTCAGAAAGACTGAACCTCATTCACCAATGTCTTACACGATAGAACAAGTTATTCGATGGAGCGAATTATCGCTACCTGAGTTATTAAATGAGTTAATTACAGATAGTGATGCTAGGACTGGATACTTTAAGTTGTCTGGCATTAAGATCAGCGAAACTGAAACATAGTAAAAGGAGTTCTCAATGAGTATCCATGATAAGTTAAAACGAGTTCGTAAACCAAGAGTACATATCACTTATGATGTGGAAACTGAGGGCGCGGCAGTAAAAAAAGAATTACCCTTTGTAGTAGGTGTAATGGGTGATTTTTCTGGTGATAACACAGAAGCACTTAAACCACTAAAAGATAGACGTTTTATTCAAATTGATCGTGATAACTTTAATGATGTTTTAAAACGTATGAGTCCTTCTCTGCGTTTAAAAGTAGACAATACATTAACGGATGATGGTTCTCAGTTTGAAGTTAACTTGAACTTTAAGTCGATTGACGATTTCGAGCCTGCTGCGGTTGTAAATCAAGTAGAGCCTTTACGCAAATTGATGGAAACGCGCAACAAGCTGCGTGACTTGATGACCAAGATTGACCGCTCAGAAGAGCTTGAAAATGTACTCGAAGAAGTATTAAGTAATACAGCAAGCTTAGACTCGATGGCTAAAGAACTTAACTTAGAGGAGACTGATAAATGAGCACTGAACAATTAGCAACAGAATCAGAATCGGTATCAGAAGTAAGTTCTTCACTATTAGAGCAAGCAATTGGCGCGACTAAACAAACAGAGTCGAGCCGTGCTGAAGAATTACTAAAAACATTAACAGAAGAAGCGTTAAAAGGCACAGTTCAATGGAATAAAAACATGACTGTGACGTTTAATGAAGCTATTCAGTTAATCGATCAAAAAATTTCAAAACAGCTAAGTGTGGTAATGCACTCGGATGAGTTTCAAAAGCTTGAAGGCTCATGGCGCGGTTTGCATCACTTAGTGATGAACTCTGAAACAAGTTCTACATTAAAAATTCGTGTTTTAAACATGAAGAAAAAAGAGTTACATAAAGACTTAAGTAAAGCCGTTGAGTTTGATCAAAGCCAAACCTTCAAGAAAATTTACGAGTCTGAATTTGGTACTCCAGGTGGTGAACCATATGGCACTATCGTAGGTGACTTTGAATTTACTAATCACCCTGAAGATGTTGAAACATTGAGCTTAATGTCTAATGTGGCTGCAGCTGGATTCTGTCCATTTATTGCTGCCTCTTCACCGTCTTTATTCGGTTTTGATAATTGGGAAGAGCTTACTAAACCACGTGATTTAGAAAAAGTATTTGAATCATTAGAATACACTAAATGGCGCTCATTTAGAGACAGCGATGATTCACGCTTTGTATCACTTACTATGCCGCGTTTCCTTTCGCGTTTACCTTATGGTGCTGCTTCTAAACCTGTTGAAGAGTTCAACTACGAAGAGTTTGAAGTTGAGCCAAAAGACGGTCGTTCAGTGAGCACTGATAACGGTGATTACTGTTGGAGTAATGCAGCATACGCTATGGCAACTAACATGACCGCTGCGTTTTCTCAATACGGTTTCTGTACTGCTATTCGTGGTGCAGAGGGTGGCGGTAAAGTGGAAGGCTTACCGACTCACATATTCACTAGTGATGATGGTGATCCAGATCTTAAGTGTCCAACAGAAATTGGCATTACAGATCGTCGTGAGGCAGAGCTAAGCCAGTTAGGCTTCTTACCTCTATGTCACTATAAAAATACTGATTATGCTGTTTTCTTTGGCGGTCAAAGCTGTCAAAAACCAAAAATTTACTCAACGCCTGATGCCACGGCTAACGCTGCTATTTCAGCTCGTTTACCATACTTAATGGCAACTTCTCGCTTTGCGCATTACTTAAAAGTAATGGCACGTGACAAGATTGGTAGCTTTATGGAAGCTGAAGACGTTGAATCATGGTTAAACCGTTGGATCCTGTCATATGTAAATGCGACAGAGGGCGGTGGTCAAGACATCAGAGCACGTTACCCTCTTGCAGATGCAAAAGTATCTGTAAAAGAGATCCCAGGTCAACCTGGTGCCTACAACGCTGTTGCTTGGTTGAAACCTTGGTTACAAATGGAAGAACTAACGTCTTCTTTACGTCTTGTAGCTAAAATCCCAGAGATCGGTTAATAATACCGCTCTCTCGCATTAAGGATGATGCAATAGAATGAATCACGAAGAGTTTTCATTTATAAATCAAGACTTCACTTTTCAACAAAAGTCACAGTCTCGAATTAGCGATAATGACGCTTTGCTCGATAGGTTTTTAAATGAAAAAAACCTAGATAAAGCGTTATTGTTATGGCTTGAAGGCTCTTCTGATTCTCCCCTTTCTTGGAATAAGGAGTCTTTGAGTCCTTATTTACAACGTGTAATTATTGAACTCGATCAACTTATTTCATCGCAACTCAACCACATAATTCATGCAGATAGCTTTCAACGCTTAGAAGCTAGCTGGCGTAATCTATGGTGGTTATTGTTACAAACAGAGCAACAAGACAAAGAAAAAAAAGTAAAAGTTAAATTGCTCAATTGTGATTGGTCAACGCTCTCAAAAGACGTGAACAAAGCGATTGATTTTGACCAAAGTATGTTTTTTCAGTTACTTTATCAAAACGAGTTTGACAGTGCCGGAGGCGAGCCTTTTGGTATTGTAATTGGTGATTACGAAATCAGTAATGGTTGCTCAGCAGGCACTATTTACAATGATATTGATACTATAAAAGAGGTATCAAGAACGGCTGCGGCTGCATTTTCTCCTTTTATATGTTCGGCATCGGCTAATTTATTTGGTGCTGATAACTTTTCAGATTTAGGTTATTACTCTGATTTATTTAATCAGTTTGAACAACCAGAATATATAAAATGGCAAAGTTTTAGAAAAATGGAAGAAGCGCGCTTTATGGGGTTTACGTTGCCTCATGTGTTAGTTAGGCCGCCTTATGTTAATGATGGCAAACGCCATCAAGATTTTTACTTCAAAGAACAAATAAAAAATCCAGAAACAGACATGTTATGGGGCAGTGCAGCGTATCAGTTTGTATCAACAATAATTAGAGCTTACTGCGACAGCGGTTGGTTTGGTCACATTCGTGGTATAGAGCCTGGTAAAGTCTCTAAGGGATTAGTAACAGGGCTTGCTCGTGATAGCTTTGCAAACGATACCTATCAAAAAGAGGCAAAGCCGCCACTTGATTTATTAGTAACCAGTAAGTTTGAAAAGCAATTTTCTGAGCTCGGTTTTATCCCAGCTTCTTCGGTTACAAATACGGAGCATATTGTTTTTTACAGTAATGCATCGGTTCAAAAAACAAAAAATTACGACTCAAGTGCTGCCAATATCAATGCGCGCTTATCTTCTATGTTGCAATACATTTTGTGTGTATCGCGCTTTGCGCATTATTTAAAATTATTAGCCCGCGATCGTGTGGGGTCTTATAGCACAGCACAGGCCTGTGAAAGAGACTTACAAGCGTGGATAAATAACTACACTACTGCGTCAGACTCCGCGTCTGAGCATATTAGAAGCAAATATCCACTGAGTAATGCAAAAATAAAAGTAAGTGAAAATAAAGCAAACCCGGGGCATTACTTTTCGGTTTTGCAGTTACAGCCCCACTTTCAGTTAGACCAAATGGTCTCGAGTATTAAGTTAATAACAGAGCTCAGTCCTCATCATAAAATAAAGGAATAATCATGAAAAAAATACACAGTTTAATTCGCGAGGGAAAACTTGCTGATGCTTTATTATGCTGCGCTACCGAGTTGCAAGATGAGCCTTTAAATTTTGACATTAGAAGTATTTATTCTGAATTACTTTGCATTAATGGCGAGCTTGAAAAAGCAGACAAACAACTCGACTTTATGGTGCAAAAGAACCCAGAGTTTGCTGTAGGTGCAGTTAACCTTAGACATTTAATTCGTGCCCAGCAATCACGCGTAGATTTTTATCAAGGTAAAGGTATTCCTAAACTTTTTCATGAAGCTAATGAGCTAGATACCTTGTTTTTAAAAATGCATGTTGCTTTGCTTGAAGGTGAAACATCTGAAGCAGCCAGTCTTGCTCAACAAATGGAAGCGCTTCGCTTGGAGAGTGTTGAAGACGAGCAATCAGCAATTCGAGATTTAGATGATAGCTTAAGTCCTTATTTAGAAGTGCTAGGCACGAATGGCGAGTTTTACCTGGCTAACTTTAATGAAATTGAAACATTAAAAGTAGAACCTGTAACGTCATTATTAGAGGGTATTTGGTTACGCGTTGAAATTACTATTAAAGACGGCCCATCGGGCACCGCTCACTTGCCACTAGTTTACGCAAACTCAAATACAGATCTAGAAAAGCTAGGCCAAGTATCTGATTGGGAAGAACTTCAAGACGAATTTATTATAGGTAAAGGAATGAAAATGTTGTTTGTCAACGATGAGGCCATCACTGTTCCAAACCTGAAAATAAACGTCCTAGAAACAGCTGAGTAAGCATAGTAAATAATTATGATAGAGCATAAGCAGCAGCTTCAAGCATCCATTTTAGATAGGCTCATTGACGATGAGCCAGACTTTCAGGATGCCCCATCTCGCACTGAGGGGATCAGCATTAGTGAGCTGAGAAAAAATGTGCGCAGAGACATAGAAGCGCTGCTAAATGCGCGAATTCAATGGCACACGTGGCCAGCGCAGTACGCAGAGTTAGCAACATCCTGTTTATCGTATGGTTTACCTGACTTTTCGAGTATGTCGGTGAGCTCTCACGAAGGGCGGGCACTGCTATGTGAAACCGTTAGAAATACAATTTTGAAATTTGAGCCTCGGTTCATTGAGGTTGAGGTATTTACTGACGATGAAGTACCCGTAAATAGAGTATTAAACTTGCGAATAAACGCTTTACTATATGCAGATCCAGAGCCTGAGTTTATTAGCTTTGACTCTGAAGTTGAGCCTGTGAACTTAGGGATGAAGATTATAGAGGCTTCTTTATGAACGATGAATTATTAAAATATTACAATCGTGAATTGGCGTTTGTTCGTCATATGGGTAAGGACTTCTCTGAAAAATACCCTAAAGTTGCAGGGCGATTAAAGCTAAGTGATGATCATATTGAAGACCCTCATGTATCTAGATTAATTGAATCGTTCGCATTTTTAACGGCTAATATTAGGCAAAAGTTAGATGATAGCTTTCCTGAGCTTACTGATGCTTTATTAGGGCAAATGTTACCTGACTATCAAGCGCCTATTCCTTCAATGTCGGTGGTTAAATTAGAGGCTGAAAACCTCTCAACCACGGGAGTAGTCATTCCAAGAGCGAGTGAAGTTGAAACAAATGTTGAGTCAATGAAGCAATGTAAGTTTCAAACCTGTTATGAAACTTACTTATGGCCTGTTGAAATTACCAGTGCGCAATTTGATAACAGTCCTTTTGTGGCACCAAAACCACGTTGGCATGAGAAAGCAAAGTCAATTTTCAAACTTGAGCTAACCGGTGAATACCCGGGTGTATCACTGGCTGAAACTGGGTTGGAAAAATTACGATTATTTATAAATGGCCAATGGCATCATACGCTTAAAGTGTATGAATTATTGTTTAAGCACGCTATTGGCATTGCTTTTGATAATGGTGATGAGGGAATAAAGTACCTTTCTAAAACTCAACTTAAAGCGGTTGGCTTTGATGCAAATGAAGCGGTTGTACCGTATTCGCAGCGATCAAGTGCCGGCTATCGCTTACTCGTCGAAAATTTTACCTTTCCTGAAAAGTTTCGTTTTTTTGAACTTGAAAATATTCACTCATCGTTGCCTAAAAATTCTAATAAATGCACAGTGTATATTTATCTTGATGCTGAATCTTCAGAGCTTGAAAAGCAAGTAGACAAAGACATGTTCTTGATGGGGTGTACGCCCATAATTAATATGTTTGAACAAGAATTAGAACCTATTCGCCCTGAGCTGAGCGAATACGAATACCAACTAACGCCGCGTTATATGGACTCTGAGATTTCAGAAGTAATTGGTATTTCAGAAGTAATTGCCTTTGACCATAAGGGAAATAAACAAATAGTTTGTCCGTTTTATGGACAAACCCATCCACGATACCAAGGCCATGATGATTTGTTTTGGCATATCCGCAGAGAAACTGCCTCATGGGCAGGGGGTTATGTTGAGTCAGGCACCGAATCGTTTCTATCATTGGTAGATGCACGATTTGAAAATAGCGCTATGGATTATGCTGAAGGGAACACGGTCCTAACCGTACGTGCTAATTGCAGTAATCGAAACCTCCCTGCGAGCATGCCTTTTGGAGACGATGAGCTAGGCTTATTAATGCCAGAGCGCGGCGATGTAATTAAAAAAATTAGATGTTTAATTCCATTTACTCATGCAGTTAGACCGATATTAGCCGATGCAACTCGTTGGCAATTAGTTAATCATTTAACGCTCGACGCGTTTAGTGGAGATGATGCGTGCAACAAGCTAAAGGAAGTGCTACGCCTTTATGACTTTAGAGCATCTCCGCAAACAAAAGGCCTTATTGATAATATTTACCGTGTGGTTGTAGAACCCGCAACGGCTCGTGTTGTGCAAAAAGGGCGAGTAAGCTTTGCAACGGGAAGTGAAATTGAAATTACCTTCGCCAATGATGACTTTTCAGGTAGTGGCATGTTTTTCTTTGCCTCTATCCTCGATCATTTCTTTGCGCAATTTGCAGCAATTAATAGCTTTACTCGCGTTAGTTTAAGGCTAAAAGAACAAGAGCAAGTGTATTACCAATGGCCTGCGCGAGTTGGGGAAAGCCCGTTAATATGATCCAACATATTATTTCTCAAGCGTCACAAGTTGACTTTTATAAAGCAGTTTTTATTATAGAAAACCAGCTGAAAAAGCATGGCTTGGAGTATCGCTATGTAGGGTATGACAGTAGTCCAAAGCAAGAGTTAATTAAGTTTACCGCAACTCAAAAATTTGGTTACCCAGGTAACGCTATCACAAAATTAGAACAAGCAAGCTTTGAAGATGGCTTACATAAAGTCAACATGCAGATCTCTTTTATGGGATTAACGGGTTGTTCGGGCGCTTTGCCTCAATTTTATAGCGAATTGGTGATGCAGCGTCTTCGCTATAAAGATACAACTATGCGCGACTTTTACGACATGTTTAATCACCGTTTGGTGTCTTTATATTATCGAGCGTGGAAAAAATATAAACCGTCTTTAAATCATGTAAATAAAGATAAAAACAAAGACCCATACACGCAAATATTAGGGCTTTTAAGCGGCGGTTATGATGAACATCAGTTGCACTTTTCAGGCCTTTATAGCCGAAAAATTCGCAATGCTTTTGACTTAAAAAGTGTACTGAGCTCATATCTTGGCTGTGATGTTGTCATTAAACAAATGATAGGTAAGTGGCATGATTTGAAGCCACAAGAGCAAACATGTTTAGCAAGTGAACGCCTTTATGAGGGACAACATGCCCGCTTAGGTGTTGATACGGTAATTGGTAAAAAGATATGGGATATTTCTTCTAATATCGAGATCCATATCAGTACCCGCGATTTTGATAAAGCAAAATCCTTGTTACCTAAAGGCAAGTTATTTGAATTAGCTAAAAAAATTGTCAAAGACTATGCCGGCAATGCTATTTCATTTCGACTTGTAATTGAATCAGATTTTCAACAACTTGATGCGGTGCAGCTGTCAAAAAGTGAATGCCAACTAGGCGCAAATAGCTTTTTAATGGCGAGTAAAAACACCCCTAAATTTAACCCTACTAAGTTATCGTTTAAAGGATAATTAAAATTAAAAGGAACAGTGTATGTCAACGATGACATTAAACAAATTAGTTGAGAAACTAAGCCCAGATTGTAGAAAGAGCTTAGAAGCAGCGGTCGCAATTTGTAATAGCCGCAGCCATTTTACGGTTGAATTAGAGCATTGGCTGTTAGCTATGATTGAGCAGCAACTAGACGATGTTAGACTCATATTCGGTGCTTTCGATATTGATATTGATCAGGTAAAGCAAGATTTAAATCAATCATTAGAGTCATTTAAAACGGGCAGTGATTCGTCGCCTAGTCTGTCGGTACATGTTACTACTTTACTTAGACAATCATGGTTAAGCACCAGTATAGAATTTACCGATGAGCAAATTCGCAGTGCTTACGTTATTTATACGCTTACAAAAGACGATACCTTGTCTAGTTTAGTAACGCGTTGTAGCAAGCTTTTCAATAATATAGAACCTGGACAATTACTACATGCATGGCCTGAAATTGTTGCCCAATCGCAAGAACGTAATACTACCACTGCAAGTGCTACAACACCTGCAAATAGTTCATCTAAAACACCAAGCTTAGATCAATTTACCGTAGATTTAACCGCTCAAGCAAAAGCGGGAAAAATAGACCCAATTTTAGGCCGTGATTTCGAAATACGTCAGATGGTAGATATTTTAACCAGACGTCGTCAAAACAATCCAATCTTAACCGGTGAAGCGGGTGTAGGTAAAACCGCTGTGGTTGAAGGACTTGCCCTAAGGATTGCTCAAAAAGACGTACCTGCAGTGTTACAAAACGTTAAGTTGCACAGCCTAGATTTGGCTTTGCTGCAAGCAGGTGCGGGTATGAAAGGTGAATTTGAAAATCGTTTGAAGTCACTAATTAATGAAGTGAAAAACGCTGTTGATCCTGTGATTCTTTTCATAGATGAAGCTCACACTATGATTGGTAGTGGCGGACAAGCGGGTCAAAATGATGCTGCCAACTTACTTAAGCCTGCTCTAGCGAGAGGGGAGTTACGTACTATTGCAGCAACAACGTGGGCTGAATATAAAAAGTTTTTTGAAAAAGATGCTGCACTAACACGTCGCTTCCAAGTGGTTAAAGTTGAAGAGCCAACACCAGAAAAAGCGGTTGCTATGTTGCGTGGTTTAGTTCCTGTGATGGAAAAACATCATAAAGTGTTTATTTCAGAGCAAGCACTTGAAAGTGCAGTGCATCTATCGCACAGGTACATTACTGCGAGACAACTTCCCGATAAAGCCGTTGCATTGTTAGATACGGCATGTGCTCGTGTTGCTATGAGCCAAGCATCGACACCTAATGCGATTGAGCAGTTAATAAACAGGCTTAGTGAAATTGAAGCGCAAGTTTTAATGTTAAATCGTGAGCAAAAAACTGGTTTAGATCATAGTGAACAATTATCAGCACTTAAATCTGAACTAGTTGAGATTGAACAGCAACTTGAACCATTAAATGAGCAGTTCAATGTTGAGAAGGATATAGTTGCCGAGTTAAACCAAGCGCTAGAATCGATTAATACCAACGATGCAGACTCTTCTGCTGAAGTACTTGAGCAGTTAAAAGAAAGCAAGCTTAAGCTTGCCTCGTATGAGCATAACATGGTGCATTGGCAAGTTGATGAAGAATTGATTGCACAGGTTATTTCTGATTGGACTGGTATTCCTGTTGGTAAAATGCATGAAGATGAAATTCATGGCATTTTAAATTTAGCTGAGCAAATGAAACAACGCGTAGTTGGCCAAGATCATGCGCTTGAACTTATGGCTAAAGTGGTGCAAACCTCCCGTGCGCAGCTAGCAGACGAAAGTCGCCCTAATGGTATATTTATGCTGGCAGGCCCAAGCGGTGTTGGTAAAACAGAGACCGCGCTTTCACTAGCACAAGAAGTGTATGGCAGTGAAGATAACGTAACAGTTATTAACATGTCTGAGTTTAAAGAAGAGCATAAAGTGTCATTACTACTTGGCTCACCTCCGGGTTATGTTGGTTATGGCGAAGGTGGTATTTTAACCGAAGCAGTAAGAAGAAAACCATACAGTGTGGTGCTACTTGATGAAATGGAAAAAGCCCATCCAGGCGTGCAAGATATTTTCTATCAAGTATTCGATAAAGGCACCATAAAAGACGGTGAAGGCCGAGACATCGACTTTAAAAACACCATCATTATTATGACCTCAAATGTGGGTACTGATACCACAATGAGCTTATTTGAAGATGAAGAAAGTAAGCCGAGTATTAAAGGTTTATTAAAAGCATTACAAGATGATTTATTAGGCGCATTTAAACCCGCATTTTTAGGGCGCATTAATGTCATTCCTTACATTCCGTTAAGTGATGAAATTCTGACCCAAATTGCAGCGCTGCAAATTAGCAAAATAATTAAGCGTGTTAAAAAGCATTATGATGCGCAATTAACGTATAACGATGACGTGATTGAGCACATTATTGCTAATTGTCAAAATGCTGGTTCGGGTGCAAGAAATATTCACACCATATTACAGAATAAAGTACTACCACTATTGTCTGAAATTTTGCTTTCGAGCATGGTTGATGGTGAAAAAGTGACATCTATCTCATTGTTAATTAAGGATAATGAGTTTGATATTGAGCTAACTAAAGTTAATTTAAAATAACCTGTTTTTATGGTTGTTTCTTTAGTTTTAGAGCATTATAATTCGTGTGTCTTATATAGAAACATGGAATTTTTGAGACATTGTCTTCATCTAGGGAAAGGAATTCTGAAGACCTTTTCATTGCTGTTTTAGAGATAATGATTTCAAGGAATTTTGGGTAACCAAAGTAAACGAATCCACATAATGGATAATATTGTTTAATAAAAAGGAGCATTATCAAATGCAAGCAAATACATATTTAAAATACGGTTCAATCAAAGGCGAAACTACTGCCGAGTCTTTCAAAGATTTAATTACAGTTTTATCTTTAGATTGGAACGTTAGCCGTGAGATTAGTGCAGCGACTGGTACAGCAATGGACCGTGAATCTAGCTCTACTCGTCTAGGCGATGTGACTATTACTAAACTTCAAGATAAAGCATCTCCGGATCTTTTCAAAGAAGCAACTATTGGTAAAGGTCTACCTGCTATTTTCCATATCACTAAACAAGGTGATAAAGTTGAAGAAATCATGAAAATCGAACTTACAGATGCCATGATCTCTAGCTACTCAGTATCAGTTCAAAACGACCGTCCAATTGAAACAATCACTATCAGCTATACTGAAATGATGATGACTGTTACACCAACTGACGATCAAAACAACATCACTGCACCACTAGTATATGGTTACAGCGGTGTTAAAGGTCAACAAATGTAATATTTGTTACCCGATTGTAGCTCTGGGCTTATGCTCAGAGCTTTTTTTGATCTTCAGGATGGGAAAAGCAAGGAATGCAAAAAGCAACACAAGATAAAAACGTAATTCAAATTAGTACCCCTGTTGGTAAAGACGCCCTTTATTTAACACGCTTCGTTGCACAAGAAGCCATGTCAGATTTGTTTGTTATGTCGGCCAATATGTACACCATAGGCCAACAAATCGCACATGAAGATCTGGTTGGCAAACCGGTATCGATAAAGGTAAAAAATGCCGAGGGTGGGGGAGAGCGTTATTATCACGGTATTGTGAGCCAGCTTGTTTCTAACGGCAGCCGCACTGCGGACGTTGACGAACAAAAAAATTACATTGATTATCAAGCTACCATTGTGCCTTTTGCCGCTTCTATGCGTAATCGCAAAAACAGTCGCATTTTCCAAAAGAAAACAATAAAAGATATATTTGCTGATTTGTTTGGCCAACACAATGTGGCTTTTTCAGACAAAACCAGTAAAACCTACCCCAAATACGAATACTGTGTGCAATATCAAGAGTCAGATTTTGACTTTATCCAACGCTTATTACAAAGCGAAGGTATTTTTTACTTCTTTGAGCATACAAAAAGTAACCATACATTAGTTTTGGCAGATGATATCACTGCCTATGAAACATGTGGTGAGGCTAAAGTTATTCATTCAACTGGCCATTTAAGCGAATCTCATGTTTCGCGTTGGCAAGGCGGATTAAGCTTAGCTCCAGGCAGTTTTAAGCGTTTAGGCTACGATTTTAAACAGCCGTCGCGTTACCCTGATGCAGAGCAAGCAAATGCCGAGTTACCCACGCAATCGGTATCAGAAATTTTTGAATATACAGCAGAGGCAGAGTGCCATCCTCGTGCTGCTAATTTGGCATCTGTACAATTAGAGTCACTACAAAGAGACATGAAGCTCTCAAGCGGGCGCAGTGACTGCCGCTCATTTTCTGTTGGTAAACTGTTTAGTTTCAAAAAACATGAAGACCCACGCCTTGAAGGTAAAACCTTTGCTATTACTTCGATGATGACATCGATTGTAGTACCAAACCAATCAGGCGCTGCACAAGCATCAAGTGAAGAAGTGTATTCTAACCATTTTGAATGTGTGCCAAAAGATATTCCATACAGAGCGCAAGTGAGCAAAAAGAAACCGGTTATCAATGGCGTACAAACAGCCATAGTAACGGGTGATAGCGCCGATGAAATTATGATTGACCAATATGGCCGCGTAAAGGTGCAATTTGATTGGGATCGCGAAGGCAAAAAAGATTCTAAAAGTTCATGTTGGATCCGAGTTGCACAAAACTGGGCCGGCAAAAAGTGGGGGGCATTTTTCTTCCCTCGCGTGGGTCAAGAAGTTCTGGTTGATTTTATTAATGGCGACCCAGATCAACCTATTATAAGCGGTGCTGTTTATAACGCAGATTTAATGCCTCCGTACGCTTTACCAGGCGAAAAAACGCAAAGTGGTATTAAAACTCGCTCAACTAAAGAAGGTGGAGCAGATAATTTTAATGAACTGCGCTTTGAGGATAAAAAAGGCAGCGAGCTTGTGTATATGCAAGCCGAAAAAGATAAACAGCTTTACGTTAAAAACGATCAAAACGAAAAAATAGATAACGATCGTAATGTTGAAATTCTTAATAACGACAATCTTAATGTTACAAAAAACCGTATTGCCGAAATGGGTGAAAACGACACCTTAAAAGTAGGTAAAACACTTAATATTGAAGCGGGTGACGAAATAGTGATTAAAACAGGCTCTGCACAAATTAAAATGAGCAGTAGTGGCAATATCACTATAGAAGGTACAAATATTGATATTAAAGGCAGCAATGTAAAAGTAGATGGCAGTGCCATTACCTTATCTGCTGGTGTAATTAAGTTAAATTAATGATGGAAATAGTCAATAACTTTCAATCAGGATTCAGAAACGGCATTGCAAATAACGGGCACGTTGTTTACTGCCGTTACGGTTTACCGCATTTAGTGTGTTTACCAATAAATAGGCCAGATGATCCATTATTAAGCCCTGCTTTAAGTCATTTAAAAGCTATGAATGGCTATTATGCACAGCAGTTTTTTATTCATTTAAGTGATTCACTTAATAGTGAAAATGTAATTTCAAATTTATATCAATATGCAACTCAAAGCACAGTGGCACTTGCTGATCACAGTAAAGATGAGCTAATTGAAGAAATTTCGCTATTAGTGACGACTAACAAGCTACTAGTTATTCCACTGTATGAATAGTATTTCATAAACAAGCAAAGATACGACAAGGAGTCAAAATGGGTAAACCCGCTGCTACAATTGGTCATATGCATGTATGCCCTAAAGTGACCGCTAAAGTGCCACATGTGGGTGGACCTATAGTTGCCGGCTCTGGCAATGTGTTAATAGGTGGCATGCCCGCGGCGCGCAAAGGCGACATGATAGTGTGTATTGGCCCGCCAGATAGCGTAAAAACAGGCTCGGGGAGCGTTAAAATTAATGGTAAACCCGCTGCCAGAATGGGCGATGATAGTGGCCACGGCGGAAAAATCGTTGTGGGCAACCCAACTGTTTTAATTGGTGGCTAACTTTGCTAGCGACCTATTTAAGTGATCATCAAGCACAATTACTACAAATTAGTAACGCTCAATTGTGCCCGTTTACGTGTGTAGGTCATGTTCGTTATTTAAGAAAAACCCTATTAGAAAGCTGCTGGGTAAACGCAAAAAACAATAATCAAAAAAATAATTTTAAATTGCCCACCACTAAGCAACTAGTCGAAATAATAACTAACACTAAAAACGATGAATTAGTTGCCCAAGCATGTATTGAAGTTATGGCTAACTTGCCACAAAATAAAAATATTATATTTATAAATGAACTGCTTAATCAGCCAGCGCTTAGTGCTTTTTTTAAAATCATTATAAATAAAGTGGTTATTCAACAGCATAGCTTTAACTTAATTCGGCTATTAAATTTAAACACCTTGTTTTTTGCTTACATTGCTGATGATGAAATTCCCCCGCAAACCCTGGTCACTATAAATCAAATTACCAGCCTTGCGCAGCACCACGATATAAAGATATTAACGGCAATTTTTGATGCATTAAGTGAACAAGCCCATCTATCCCCCTTAATGTCGTTATTTTTGTTGTCATTAAATTTTGAGCAAGTAAACAGCTTAAGTAATCATGCCAGTAATAACTTATCGGTTGATCAAACACTGCATATTTTATTACAAAGCGGTTTTGTAAAACTAATTGTTTTAGCTAATTCTTTATTACAACAGGTAGAGCAACCCGCGTTAATTATTGCGCTAATAAGGCGCATGTTAGGTGATAAACTCGATCAGCTAGTGGAGTACGATATTCAACGACTTGCTTGGCAAGGCGATGAAAGCGCGTTAATAGATTTTCAGCAGCAGTTAAAACATAACTGGCCTAAATATGAAACCGCCATGTCGAGTTTACGATTGATTGCAGGACACCCTCTTGATGAAGTGCCTAATGCCATTTATTTATCAGCCATGGATAGCTATAGCCAAGGGGTGTTTAACTTATATCGCTATTATCAACACCTCGCTGCCAATAAAGCTCAGGACGAGGTGGTATCATGAGTGCATTTTCAATAGAGATGGTATGCTTTTCTGCCCCAAATATTAGCAGCGTAGATGCATTATTATTTGACGATAACAGTGCTGTTTTTAATGAGTTGCAATGGCAGTCTTGGGATGCATGTGTTTACGATTGCATAATTAAATCTAAAGAATTAATGGCAGAAGTCACAGACAGCACATTGCCGATGATTTGGTTACTTCCAGCTTTATCATTTCAAGACGAGCTAAAACAGTTATTAACTCAGAGCTTACAACAGCTATACCCCGATCATAGCAACGAGCTTATTTTTCATGGTGCAACAGCCGCGCACTCTGCTATAGCTTTGGCCGGTGAAAAAAAATGGCAAAAATTTAATGTAATTGCTTTAGATGCAACTTTTAAAGCAAATAAACAGCAGCAGTTTGTATATCAAGGTGTAGGTGGTGCGTTGGCTGTAGTTGAAATGGTGCCTTATGGGTGGTCGCAGGTAAGCCATGAAATTGCAGCATCTATTGATTTTAGCAAACATAATCAGCTTGCAGGTATGCTTACGCGATTAGCTGAACAAACAGAGAATAAGATTGATTTAATTTTTGCACCAGGAAATGGGGTAGATGATGATAGTTGGCTAAACAATTTACAGCTACTTACTAGCTTAATTGATGAGCACACTTATTACGAACTACCCAATTATAAATTAGGGAAAATAGGCGCACTAGAAGGGTTGGTTAATTTGTACCAATTAACTACAAGCCCTGCAATTGTTGAGCATTTTAGTTATGCATTAATGCTCTCACATGAGCAAGCTAAGCATCAAGGTGCAGCATCATACTTATGGATAAGTGAGGAAGTACACAGCTAATGCAAAGTAATACCGTTGTTTTACAGGGAATAAGTTACCCAATTTGCCTCGTCGCAGGTAAAGGTTCTGCGCCGTCGGGCTTTGTTGCTGTAGCAGCTAACACGCCGGAAAGTGCCAAAAATCAAATTGCACAAGTCGGCAGTGCGCTTACAAGCGATGCAGCTAAACGTTTAGACGTTATTAACTTGCTTAACCTTGCAGGAGTAAGCTGTTCGCGCGGTTCGTCAGCCCGTGAAACCGCGAGTGTATTAACCCAAGCTTTGGTTGCAGATAAAATTAGTTGCTATCACCAAAAAGCTAAGTCGGCTATTCAAGTAAGCGATAACACCAATAGCGGCGCAGCAGGTAAAAAGCTAAATAGTAAGAGCAGTTCAACTGCCTCAGGTAAAAGTGCCTCTCAAGCGCCGGCTAAAAATAGTGGCGGTGCAAGTAATAATACCCCAAGTGAAGAACCTATCACCAAGCAAGAATGCCGTTCTGATCCAGTTTCTATGCTCTCGGGTGAAGAAATACTGCCGCTTATTGATTTCACCTTAGCAGGCAGCAAACAATTAATTTGGCGACGCCTATACCGCTCATCGCATGCGGATGTATGCAGTGTAATGGGTAATGGTTGGCGACATGACTTTATGGTGCAGCTAACTGAGCACTATTTACCGCCACCTAAAGTAGGTCCAAAGCAAAAAGGCACCTACTGGTTAGAATACCAAGATGAGCATGGCGCTAAACACCGCTTTGAAAAAGTAAAACCGGGGCAATCGAGCTATCAGTTAAGTAGTAATTTGGCGTTGCATTACCAAACTAATGGTAAGCAAGTATTGGTAACCCCAGATGATCAGCATCTTACGTTTAAAGCCGGCGAGAACTCATGGTTGCTCGAAAAAGTTATTAATGAAAAAGGCCAAAGTATTGGTTTTTATTACGATGCGAAAGAGCGCTTGCATCGCGTTGAGGTAAATAAAGCGCGTGGCTGTATTTTAAAATATAACCCGCAAGGGTTGCTGGCAAACATTTCGGCTTACCGTACTGGCGATAACAATAAGCCTGTATTGCTAACGCCGTTACTTGCGCAATATGATTATGATGAAAACAAAAATCTCGTTCGCGCGACCAATCAGCAGGGTGAAACAGAGCATTATGGCTATAACGCCGCTAACTTATTAACTAAGCGTACCCGTGCCAGTGGTTTTAGCCATCATTTTGAATGGGACAGTTACTCATCAAGTGCTAAATGTATAAAACAATGGGGCGATAACAACACCTATACGTATCAGTTTGAATATAATTTAAACGCTGGTGAAACAACCTGTATAGATTCGCGTGGGCATAAAGAACACTTTGTACATAACGCGCAAGGTAAGTTAGTTAAGCACACCGATCCAAATGGTAATGTGTGGCAATACCGCTATAACGCACAAGGTCAAAAAATAACGGAAATAAAGCCAGATAGCAGTGAAATAAAATACAGCTATACCCCTTATGGTCAATTAGAATCAATAACCCAACCAGATGGCAGTGTCACTAAATTTGCTTACAACCAATTGGGTCAGCGTGTATTAACCACCTTGCCTGATGGCCAAACCATTACCCGTAAATATAGCGTGGCGGGTTTGCTGCAAAGTGAAACCTTTGGCGACGGTCGTACCGTACTTTACAGCTATGACAAATTTGGCCAATTAACCCAACACATAAATAAAGATGGGCAAGTCACTAAATTTGTATGGAACGAGCAAGGCGAGCTTTTAGCCAAGCACCATAACGATGAGCTTATTCGTTATAGCTACGACAGTTTAGGCCGTGTAAATGCCACCATTAATAACGCAGGTTTGCTGACTCAATATAAATACAATGAGCACGGCCAGCTTGCGCAAACTATTGCCTTTGACGAAAAAGACCCTGAGAACAAACAGCATCAATATTTTAGTTACGATGATGCAGGGCGGTTAATTAGCTCGCAAAACAGTAAGGGTGATACCACCGAGCAACACTTTGAAGGGCTAAGCCAGCCACATTGTGTTATTCAGCCCGATGGCAGCGCATTGCATTTAACCTACGATAAAGAGCGTAACTTAACTGCCATTGAGCGCAGCGACGGCCATGTATACCGCATAAGTTATGACGCAAACGAAAACCCAACGCAAGTTACTGGGTTTGACGGTACGCTGCAGCAGTATAAATACGATGCTTGCAACCGCTTAACCTCGGTTACACAAAGCGATAAACGCCATGTAAAAATAGAGCGTGATAAATTAGGCCGCGTAACTGCGCAACATGCAAGTTTGGCAACCGATACTCACATCGTTAATAATGCCAATTACTACAGCTATAACCTGCAAGGTAAAATTACCCGTGCGCATAATGCACAATCAACTTTAAATCAGCAGTTTGATAAAGGTGGGCGGTTACTGCGTGCTGAGCAAGTACATAATCAGCAACAAGCGCATACCTTAAAATACAGTTACGACGACTACGGCAGAAGGCAATCACTGACCTTGCCAGATTCAAGCACGCTTAAATATAGTTACAATAAATTTGGTCAGCTAAGTGCTATTCATTTACAGCAAGCTAATAGCACAGCTGTTGAACTTGCACAGCTTAGCTACGACAGCCAAGGTAATATCCAAACGCAAAAGTTTGGTAATGACGTAACCCTTACCCAACAGTTTGATGTATTTAACCGCTTAACACAGCAGCAGTTAACTCATCCTGCGCAAGCACTATTTGATACCTGTGCATACAATTACGACAGCGTAAACCAGCTCATTGCTCGTGATAACGAAGGCGTTAGCAGCCATAACATTAATTTTGAGTACAACAGCCTTGGCCAGTTAATTCAACAAAATCTAGCGAGTTCTGAAGTTGATACAACCACTCAATACCAGTGGGACAGTTTTGGTAACCCAGTTAGTCAATCAAAAATTCAAAATAACGAGTTAGCCGAACAACAAACTACTCAGCACAATGATGATAGCGATGCCATCAATAAGGTTGAAAGCAGTCAGTCAGAAAGCACACGTAATGTAATTCATAGTGAGTACAGTGATTCAAGTACAGCAACCGCAGCCAGTGAGCTAAGCGAAGACGATGGAGTTATTAAAGGCTCTACAGACGCAGACCGTTTAACCCACTTTGGCGATAGCGACTTTCATTATGATGAGTTTGGTAACCAAATCCGCGAAACCGGCAAAGGCATAAAAACCCGCCGCGAATACAACGCGTTTAATCAGTTAAGCTGCTTTAACAACAACGGCACGCTTACTCAATACGATTACGACCCACTTGGGCGTCGTATCGGCAAGCACACCGAGCAGGGCAAAATTGACTACATTTGGGATAACGACCAGTTAATTGGCGAATACCAACACGGTGAATATACCTGGTATATCAACCTGCCAAATCAATTCCACCCAGTTGCGCTTATTAAACAAGATGAGGTGTACTACTACCACCTAGATCAACTGAATACGCCTCGTTTTGTAACCAACAACAAAGCAGAAGTGGTATGGGAAAATCAAGCCGATGTGTATGGTTATGAAGAGTCAGAAGCCGAGTCTGGCACTAACAAAGAAAGTAGCTTCACTCAGCCTATACGCTTTCAGGGTCAGTATTTAGATGAAGAGAGCGGCCTACATTACAACCGCTACCGCTACTACAGCCCCAAACAACAGCGCTTTATAAACCAAGATCCGATTGGCTTAGTGGGTGGGATAAACCACTATCAATATGCACCGAACCCGGTTAATTGGGTGGATCCGTTTGGGTTGTTGTGTAAAGAGGGTGAAGAAAGGCTTGATAGAATGCTTTCTAATTTAGTTTCTTCAGGTGGTATTGATGAAGCTACAAAAAATAAAATTCTAGAAATTGCGATTGCAAGTGCAGTTATTAACGACCCACAAAAATCGACTCTTAAATATACAGCAGAGGGTGCTAAATATAGAAAAGAGCATGTATATGATATTGCAGGCCTTGATGAAGATAATGGCTTAATTAAACTCAATAAAATGAGTACATCAGGTGAAGTTATTAGTACAGAGGTTATAAGCACAGCACAATTTGCTGAACAGCATGTTATTAACAGTAAGCGTGTAAAACTCAGCCCTAATTCAAAACCGACTAAATATCATAAACGTACAGTGGGTGAAGTAGAGATCGCTAGGAAAGCTTTTCCACCTAAGAGGGCTGAGTATATATCTAGCTATGCAAATGCCGCTTTAAACAACGATAATCACATCGCACATGAGTACTTTAGCAAAGATGAATTAGAGTACATGGAATATAAAGGTGAGGTACCTAGAGGGTATAATGTACATCACAAGAAGCCTATATTTAGATGTGAAAGTAACGAAGATCCGAATAAACTAGAAAATCTAGAATTACTACCTGATGAGTACCATAGTAAAAAAAATAAAGAATTACATTGGTACGCTGAAGGTAAGTGTCCTTATGCAAGTGGTGATGGTCCCTCTTTGTCTAATTTAAATAACTGGGAGTTTTTATAGTGAAGAATGAAAAAATAGCAGGGCTTATTGGCGAAGCCAAGTTGTTGAAAAATTATGATGATAGAGCGGGTGGGGCTTCTGATGAAGAAATTGCGTCTCTTGAAATGGATTTTGGGATAACTTTGCCAAATGATTATAAATATTTCTTATCAAATTTTGGTTTTGCATCATGGTTTGGCGGGGGGGTTCAAGGGCTTCCAGATGATAACTATAGATTCAAAAAATATTCAGCTGTCAATCTAAACACCATACATCACGTTAAGTCATATGAAAAAGAAAATTATTTACCAGTTCCAAAATTTGGTTTGGTGATTAATACATACGATGGTGGTGGTTATTACTTTTTGTTTTCCAAAGAATCTGAACGTGCGGGTGAGGTCGGTCTATTTTTAACTGAAACATATGGCCAAGAGGTGTCTAAGTTTAAAAGCTTTACAGATTACTTATCTTTTCTTGTGACTGGAAGCCCTGATCCTGAACTTGTAGATGTGGATTACGATAAAATAATGGACATAATTGAAGACTAATTATGGTACTCAATTATAAAAGCAGAGGTATAGAACCAATATGTTTGGTTTAATAAAAAAATATGACGTACACATGTGCTCTGAAGTTAAAGGGATTATTACTTTAAACGACAATCCCGTTGAAGGTGTTTTAATTAATCGCAGCCTTAAATTTGCACATAAAATTGATAGAGAAGATCAGGTTATTACAGCTTCCGATGGCACGTTTAATATGCCAGAAGTTGTTGTTGAGTCAAAAATACCCGGTGATATGTTTTCCCATGAAGTTACTTATCAACTTATTACTGCAATTCATGGCGGTGAAGAGTATGAGCTTTGGAATAGTGAGCTACGTGGTATTGATGAGCCCGATGAGTATAAGCAAAAGCTAAGCAGTCTAAACGCTGATTTAGTATCACCTAATGTGGATTTTATATTTCCTAACCATGCTCATGAAAATTTAGATTTTTATGGCTCGACTATTTGTAGATGGGAAAGTGACTTTGAAATCTATGAAACTGAAGACGACGATACGGATTACTTTAAAGATTTTAAATAATAAAAGGATTTTACATGAAAATTTTATCTCCTAGCATAGCGGCACAACTGGCTGATTTTGCGTACAAAAGCATTGCGGTTTCGGCGGCTGGTGATCAGTCAAAAAAAATAAAGTCGAATCCAATTATTAGCAAGCACTTTGCATTTGATTCAAAAACATCAACACTAACAGGTGTAAGTGGCACAACAGCAGAGCATGTATTGAACCAATCTACTGGTTTTGGCTTTTTTGGTGTAGGCAAAGGTACCGGTAACCATGCGGGCGAGATAGTTATAGCAATACGGGGTACTGCTGGGCTTGCTGATGCGTTAACAGATTTACACTGTGGTGTTACCGTTGGCCCAAACTGGACACCGGTGCATTCTGGATTTAATCGTACTTTTGAAACTATTAAACCGCAATTAGCAGCAATATTGAGTAAGGCAGGTGGGCGCCCTGTTCACTGTATTGGCCATAGCCTTGGTGGTGCTTTAGCAACGTTAGCAGCTAATTGGATTAAAGCTCAATATAAGGTGCCTGTAAAACTTTATACTTTTGGATCTCCAAGGGTGGGTCTAAACCCTTTCGCAATTAAAACAGAGACAAGATTAGATGGTATTTATAGGGCTGTTCATCGTAGCGACCCTGTAGCTATGGTTCCTGTTTGGCCTTTTGTACATGCGGGGAGCGAATATAGGCTAAGTACGTGTGTTTCATTAACGGGTGCGGCGCATAAAATGGCAGGTAATGCACCTGGTTATATTAACACTGCAGCTAGTTACCCTGACTATAAAAGTATGCAGAAAGGCTCGATATCTAACCTAACGATGACACGTCTGAAGTACTATAACCGCCATCACGCTTCTTTTAATGCACATTGGTCTGAAAAAATCACAAGTGCCCTTATTACTTTATTACGTGAGAGCGGTAAGTTAGCAAGTATTATGGGTCAAATAGGCACATCAGGTGTTTTAACTATTTATGATTTATTAGCTCGGTCAATTGTCGAAATTTCACAAATGTCAACTAAGTTTGCTGAAGACAGTAAAGGATTAATTGGGCATATACTCAACTTTGTAGGAAAGCCATTTGTTGCCGTTGATATAACTTATGCAGGGGTAAAAAAAGCTTTAACTTGGATGTTAGAAAAACTTAAAACACTAGTAATTGCTGCGGTCAAAGTTTCACCTCATATCGCCTTTGGCTAGTAATTAAATTAAGGCTCAGATAGCTACTGAGCCCATTCTCGTAAAAGTGGTTAGCCATTAGTATTTAGATAAGTGCTAAGCTGCCCTATAAACTCTCAAATATAAGGAAATATAATGAATAAAATAAACACGGATGTAAATTACAGAACAATGGCCGGCAATGCGCGTTTAGTTATTATTGCCGAGTCGAGCCATAACCCAGTATCTTATAAATATGAGGCTATAAAGGCCTTAAAACAGCTTAAGGCTGCTGGTTTCACTCATTTTGCAATGGAAATGCTACCTACAAGAATAAAAGACAAAATAGATTTTTATCAGCGGACTGGTAAGGGGTTTGACGTAATCAAGCAGCACTTCAAATCAAAATGGAATTGGACTAATGCTTCAAGCACAGGATATGGGGAGTTAGTAAAAGCGGCTAATTCTCTAGGGATGAAAATTGTTCCTTTAGATATGCCTATTGAAATGATGGATGAGATTGACGGGCGTTGTAATTGGGAGCAAGCAGACACAGGTTCATGTACTGACTCTCATATCGAACGAAACCATATGTGGGCAGATATTTTAAATAAAAATTTAAAGTTAGAAGAAGGCTCTCGAATTGTTGCATTTATGCATAGGTACCATGCGTTTCATGCTGGCAATAAGCATATTGGAATTGACTCTATTATGTTAAATTCAAAAGTTAGTCGTATCAGTATCATAGAGTACATCGGTGGATCTACCTGTATTGACAATGGTGTTTGTAAGGGGGAGGGTGATGTCGATAAACCATTAAGAGAAACTTATTTTTATAAGAAAGGAACGTATATACCTTCGTCTTTACCTTCTTACACAGTTCATATTCCTGAAAAAGCCATTTTAAGGAAATGATAATATGGCTAAAATTTTATTAATATTGATTCTTATAGCGCCTTCCATTAATGCCGCAGGGCCTCGATGGGATAATTCAATAGATATAAACGCTCCTGATTTAACTGTATCAGCTGCCGCAGAGCAGTGCCATAAAAGCTTAATTAACGCGCCTGAGTATCTCGAAGAGTGGTGTGAAAAAGCTTATGAAATGGGATACTGGAAGGCACTGGTTACACTAAGCCTTCATAATGGAGATGGAACTCGATTATTAAAGGAGGCCAAAAAGCGGGTTGCGGCAAAAGAGCCAAAAGCTTATTCAACTTTAGCTTGGTTATATGGCAGTGGTATGTTTGTGGAGCAAGATATTAATTATGCTATTTCCCTTTACAAAGAATTTTTAGCATTAGATGCAAAATTGCCAAATTCGTTAGTTGCGGCTGCGCACTTTAAGTTAGCAAACTTATATGAATCGCAGCAGAATTGGCTTGCAGTAAATGAGCATGCACAATATGTTATTGACCACAGCCCTTTAGCTTATGATAAAGAACGAGCTGTTGATTTGATAGAGTTAGCTAAAAAAGAAATTTTGATTAAGAATAAATCATTGAATGAATAGACTAGACACCCATTCTGATTTTGCAGTTTAGTAAACAAAGTACTACCACTTTATATAGCGTTTCGTTCGGCGTGCATTTTGTATGGTGATGAGCTTTCTACAGGTCAACCTCAATTATCGCAGAGGCTGAGTTGAAGATAAGTTGCTTAAGCTCGAAAGGTGTTTTGTATTGATGTATGTGTTTACGCAGTTTTGAGTAACCACACTCAACACGCAGAGATAACTATAAGATTAAAGTTGTAATGAAATATGTAAGTCGATGCGCTTATCTAAGCGAGCTAATATAGAGGGAATGATTTGTTTTTTAGTGATAAGCAAAAAAATAAAGTGGAATTTTATGCACTTGTATATGTAATCTCATTTTTATTGCCATTTCCTGCTTCGCTATATTCTGTTGCATTATCTCAATTAGGTGGTGTAGCACTTTGGCTGATTGGCTCAATAACATATATGATTGTTTACCTGCGAGTCGTGTCAGAATTACCAAAAGAAGATAGGTATTTTGTTACATGGGGTCAAGCAAGCTATTTTCCTCAACTGCTTTTTAAAGTAGCCCCTGTATTAATATTTATACTTCTTTGCTTGTTGGGAAGTTTATAGTGTTTAAAAACGATGAGGTGTTTTTATTATTCACCCCATGGAAGCTTTTACGTAGGTTCTTATTAGTAACAATCATCTTACTTATAGGAACGGTTTATTCAGGCATGACATTGTTAACACAGTACTTTGATATAAGTCCAGAGTGGCTGTTGGGTATTTTGTTTTCCGTTGGAATTATGTTTTGCTTTTTTAACTTTAAAGTTAGTCAAGGCTCTTTTCTATGTGCAAAGATATTGAAATACTATGCTCTATTTTTAGCTTTGATTTGCTTACCATCATTTATAATTTTAGAGGGAAGTGGTTATCATATAGCTACAGTTACTAATATAGCCTTTATGCTGCTGTCTTTTTATCTAATTAAGGGAAATAAATACCAAGGCTTAATTCAATATCAATATAATTTTTTTAAGGATATAAAAGACGCTCGGGCCGCTGTTGAAAAAGAAATGGCTAAAGGAAATAAAAGGAAGAAAAAGTAAGGCTGTATAGCTTTGCTGAAATGCAAAGGAACATAGATAAAAATAGGGCGACGGGTATGTTAGCCGCGCAATGCCATTATGGCGTGGAGTTAAGGAATGTTATTCAAAAAGTGAAGAATGTAACTTCACTACACAAGAGCTTTTATTTGCAATGAGCTATGAATATGCAGTTGCTCCACAGCTCTGAGAATAATAACGCTATTGAATTTTATAGATGGTGTTTTGAAAATTTAAATAAAAACAAGGATAGGTAATGAATAAAATAAACACGGATGTAAATTACAGAACAATGGCCGGCAATGCGCGTTTAGTTATGCTTGGCGAATCGAGCCATAGCACCGCTGGTTATAAGTATGAAGCAATTAAGGCAATCAAACAGTTAAAAACTGCTGGCTTTACCCATTTTGCAATTGAAATGCTGCCACGTTTTATGCAGGAAAAAATAGACTTTTATCAGCGAACGGGTAAAGGCTTTAATGTTATACAGCAGTATTTTGATAAGTATTGGACGCATGGCTATTTGACACCCCATGCATATGGTGAACTTGTAAAGGCTGCGCGTAACATTGGAATGAAAATAGTTGCGCTTGATGTGTCGGTTGAAACAATGGATTTAATGGATAGCGTATGCTCTTCAGCGCAGATGGAAGAAGGTGATTGCTTTGATACCCATACTTCTAGAAATGCACTTTGGGCAGTTAATTTAGCAGCTATATTAAATAAATCTAGTCAAAATAAAGTAGTCGCGTTCATGCATCGTTTTCATGCGGTACTAAATGCTGCAAATCAGACTGGTGTGGATGTATTTCTTAAAGATCATAATATTTACAATGTGCGCTTCATCGACTTTATTGGAGGGTTAAGTTGTATAAGTGATAGACGCTGCTTAGGTGACTCTAATCAGGAGCAATCCTTAAAGGAGCGCTATTATTATTTAGAAGGCTACCCGCACGAATCATCTGTGAAGTCATTTCAAGTGCATATACCTGAAAAGCGAGTAAATAGTGATGGTTCATTACAATGGTAAAAATAGTATCAATAATTATGTTTGTTGGATGTTTTGCATTTTCTTCAGTGTTGAAAGCATCACTTTTTCCTGACATAGATATTAACTCCCCTGACTTAACTGTAGAGAAAGCTGCTAAACAATGTCAAAAGAGCTTAATGCATGCACCTGAACAATTAGAAGCATGGTGTGAAAAAGCGTATCGTCTTGGTCATTGGGAGGCTTTATATTACATTGGTGTTCACACTGGTGATGGGTCTCGTTATTTAGAAGAGATTAATACTCGTATTGCAAATAACGAGAATAGTGCTTTAAAAAAACTGGCTTGGATATACCGAAGTGGCCACTTTGTTGAAAAGGATTTAAAAGAATCCGCACGATTATATGAATTATATTTACTTTCCAGTGATAGCGAAATTAATTTTCAAAGTGTTTCAGCTCATTTTGAACTAGCCACAATTTACCAAAAGCTGGGTATGTGGAATAAAGTAATTTTTCATACAGATTATGTAATAAATTATGCAAATAGAACCGATTGGGAGCATCGTGCTCAATATATACAAAATCAAGCCAAAGCATCATTAGCTGAGAATAAATCATTGAATAAAAACTGATACTAAAAGGAGCTATAATCGCCAAAGTAAAGGCGCTATAGAATTATTATGGAACAACAACACCAACAAACACTAACCAACCTTGTATACGATATTTACGAGGATCCAACCAAAATTGAAGAGCATCAAGAACTTATTCAACCATTATTGAGCGATTTAGTTGCAACTGCGCCTGCGGGTTTTGAAGGCATGGCGACGATGATCAATACTCACATATCAAACGGGTTTAAGTTTAAAAACCCTAAAATACAAAAATTTGAGCTTGAGTCAGGCTTATTAAAGCTTAAAACCTACCTGCAAAAAATAAACCTTTAATTAGTTTCGTAATTGCCAATACTCTCGGCGTAGTGTATTGGCTGTAATCAAGGATGATAAATGACTCTTATAAACACCTGCATTTTAATGCTGTTTTTACAGCCATTATTTGTTTATTTAGCACTTTTTAAACAGTCAAAATACAGTGTTAAGCCCAAAAGCTCGTTAGATAATGAAGATTCAATGTTTTTATTTATTGCCCCTGGCTTATCGGTTTTTTATCTTGATCAGTTTTGGGTCGCGCTGCTTTATTTAGGGAGTGTGTGCTTATTGGGTGTATTGCTAGCTAAAATTGTAGAAAGTAAGGCAAACAAGCGATTGACCAGAGACGATTCAATAGGGTTTATGGTCGCCAGTTTTATCTTTTTTGGAATGATAAAGTTAATTATTGTTGCGGCTGCGTATTTTTTTACCGATGACGCTTCAAGCGCGATAACAGAAGATTTAAGCCCAGCTAAAGAGCCCTCATTGACGATTAGCCAAATGTTTAGTGTGGATTATTTGTATAGCCAGTTTAAACCTACGGTTTATTTTTTAGCATTAATGGTTGTGACCTTAGTGCTCAAAATTATTGAGTACAAGTTCTCTTTGAAGGAGGCGCTTTCAGGTATCCTTATTATGCTAAGTGCTATATTAGTAGGCATTTCCCCACTATTTGGCGAAGCTTATATATTAGGCTTAATTGCTAATTTTTTTATTTTTTTTATAGTGTGCTCTACATGTATTGAAATAGACAAAATAGGGGATGCATCGGGTGGCGCTATTGCTATTTTATATGGCTATATATTAATGATGGGACTTGGGTTTAGCATTATATGTAAGCTGGTTTATGAATTGTTTTTTTAGGGAATGATTTATTGCTTGTTTTTTGCTCTAAATGCTTGCAGTACGCTTCGTACCCAATTAGGATAAATTTTAGTTGAAATGGCAATTTCATTAACGCTGATAGTTAAGAGTTTAAACGTCATTAAATAGCAATACGACACGTGTATTTTGAGTTTAATAGTTGGGAGCTTGTATATTTTGTTATCACGTTTTAAAGCTCACATTTCGGTAATTATATCTATTGCTATTATTTTTACTACAACACAGGCTTATGCAGATATATTTGGTTTTTTTAATAAGCAGGATTTTGTTTTATCGGCTCCGATGAAGGGGCAATTATTAGATAAAGGGCAGCCTGTTGCAAATGCTAAGGTTGTACGTGCGCTTACTTATGGTGATGAATATAAAGATGAAGCAATAACCGATCATAATGGTTTTTTTACCTTCACAGAAAAATCTATAAAAACGAGTAAGCCTGCAAACATGTTTGATAATGAATCACTGGTTCAACATGTTTATTTAGAAAATGGTACGCCTGAGGGCGTTGTTTTTTGGTACACAACCGTGTCTATGCACGATGGGAGTGATACCCTAAAAAGCTGACTTAGAGTGTGATATTGCCAAAGACCCACAAACATACGACATACCTATAGAAGAAGCGCCAGAGCACTTCTTTACGGTATATGGTGCATGCATTTGATTTATTGGAGATTATATTTTTGATGGAGCGGTTTAAGTTGCCATTACTCATTGTAGTTGTGGCTATTCTAATTTTATTTACTACAACACAGGTTTTTGCAAATATGTTTGGTTTTTTTAGTAAGGAAGATTTTGTGTTATCAGCTCCAGTTGAAGGGCGTTTGCTTTTTGAAGAGCAACCTGTTGCTGGTAAAAAGGTATTTCGTAGACTAAATTATGGCGATGAATATATTGATGAAGTAACAACAAGTAGTGATGGTCGTTTTTCTTTCCCTAAAAAGGTTATCAAAACATCAAAGCCATCAAACATGTTCGACAACGAATCTGTTATACAACACATATACACATTAGATGAGAATGCAAAGGAAGTTACTATTTGGGCTGTTAGGCTATTTCCTTATGAGCATAAAGATACGCTAACCAAATACTTAAGTAATTTGGTTTGTGATATCGCAAATGAGCCAGAAACGTTTGATATAGCTGCTAAAGATAATAAGCAGCATACATTTGCAGTTTTTACCACCTGCAAGCTCTAACGTTTAAAACCAATAAAAGGATTTAAAATGAATGCGTTAACACCTACTCAGGCAGTCCAATTAGCATCACTTGCTTATGATGCTAAAGAATTAAAAAATACAAAACTATTAAATGGGCTATTGCATGCATCCTTACGAGATCAGTTTGATTTTTCTATCAATAATAGATCCATACAAGGTGTATCAGGCGGGTTTTTCTCTCATTTATTTGGTTTAAGTACTGGGTTTGGCCTTGTTGCACACGGTAAAAATTCATTTCAAGGTGATTCAGTAATCACTATTCGTGGCACGGCTTCTCTTAGAGATGGCCTAACAGATGCGCACTTTGGTTTAAGCGGTGGCTCTAACGGCAGTATGGTACATGCTGGGTTTAATAAAACCTTTTATAGTATGAAACCTGCACTACAAGAATTTGTAGCGGCTAACATTCGAGACAAAATAACCGGCTGTGTGCATATTGTTGGCCACAGTTTAGGTGGGGCACTGGCAACGCTTTCAGCCGATTGGATAAAAGCAGAGTATTCGTTGCCGGTTAAATTATATACGTTCGGCTCGCCTAGAGTGGGGCTTGACAACTTTTCACGCGCTGCTACCTCACGTATTGATAAAATATATCGCTGTACACACGGTGCTGATCCGGTTACAAAAGTGCCTTTGTGGCCATTTTCACATGCGCCCTACAATGGCCAAGAAATTCGCCTTGATAACGGCCAGGGCCTTAAAGGCGCAGCACACAAATTAAGTGGTACGCCAGGCTATGTTAATACCGCAAACAGTAACGACTGGGGCAATTTAACTGTAAAAGCTAACCACTTTTTAAGCACGCCGGTACGTTTGAAGTTTGAAGACAGAAATCAAGCTTCATTTAGTTCGCATTGGGCAGATAAACTTGGCGCTGCGTTAGTTACCTTATTAAAAGATTCGGGCTACTACAGTGCTGTTGCGGCGCAAGCAGCCATAGGAACCGGTTTAACTTTTTACGATATGCTCGCGCGAACGCTGGATAAAATAGCCAAAGCGTCAGCTTCATTTGCAACACAAACCTTAGGTTTACTCGGGCACATGTTAGTGTTTGCTGGCAAAGTTATTAGTAAAGCTGTAGAGCTGACTTACAGTTTTATTAAATCGGTATTTGATTCAACTTTAGGGGCATTATATCGCGCTGCCCGAGAAGGCTTAAATGGTCTAGATTAAGGTTTTATAAGCCTTAATCTCGTTCTAACAAAATGGCACCACTTTGGGTTTCACCTAAGTGGTCGTCTTTGTTATAAATAGGGCACTTACTCATTGATAAACACCCACAGCCTATACAGCCATCAACCCGTTCACGTAAACGTTGCATATAAGCAATACGCTCATCAAGTTTCTCTTGCCATTGCTTTGAAAGTGCAGACCAGTCTTTTTGTGTTGGTGTACGCTGCTCTGGTAACGTTGCCAGAGTTTGTTTAATTTCTTCGAGCGTGATCCCCATCGCTTGTGCTGCTTTTATAACCGCAATACGGCGCAGAACATCTGGCTTATAACGGCGTTGATTGCCGTTGTTTCGCCAACTTCGGATCAAGCCTTTGGTTTCGTAAAAGTGCAGTGTTGATACTTTTACACCGCTGCGCTTAGCAACAAAGCCTACGGTTAAGTTGGCTTCAGTGAGCTTTTTTTGTTGTACGGTCATCGGTATGCGTCCTGTTTGCAAAAATATGGATATTGCTTATTGACCTTAACTTAACTTGAGGTTTTAAGCTTTGCTCCATCATAAAAAAAGGAGTGATACAAATGCAAGATAAATCAACGAATACCACAGCCATAATTTTTTCAAGTGCGCGTAAATCAGGTAACACCAGTACACAAGTCAACAATTATATAGCTAAGGAAGGCGGGCAAGGCTTTTGCATAGATGACTTTGTTATCTCACCTTATCGCTATGACAAAAACTACCCTGAAGATGATTTTTACACTCTATTTGAACAGTTACTTACCTTTGAGCATTGGGTAATTGCGTCACCTATTTATTGGTATAACACCACGCCAAAAATGAAAGCATTTATAGATAGGATCACAGATTACATGGATGATGAGGCGTTAAAACCGAAGCTTAGAACTTTACGTCAAAAACAGTTTTCACTGTTGTCTAATGCTGCATCTCTCTCTGCGCCAGACGCATTTATCGATATGTTTAAACATACCTTTAATTATTTAGGAATGACTTTCAAAGCACATTCACATGTTCAGGCTAGTTAATCAGGTTAAATAGCGTTAGGCTAAACAAAAAGTAAAAAGGATGATGTATGAAAACGTTACTTATTGGCTCAAGCTTACTTTTGGCTAGCTTTAGTACTCTTGCAGCAGAGCCTGCGCCTGTTATTAAAGACTATGGTTATTTTTATAATGTGCCCGAGCATGTGTCTGATTTAAACCAAGCACAGTTCAAGATAGCTTTTGATGTAGGTAAAGGCGCTGAAAAGGGCGTGCAAAATAATCATATTAATTCGTTAGCACGCTTTATTAATATGCATGTTGCCCATGGGGTAAAGCCGGAGAATATTCAACTTGCTCTAGTGGTGCACGGTGGTGCAAGTGTAGATGTGCTTGAAAACAGCTTTTACAAAGTGCGTTTTGACAAAGATAACAAAACCCAATCTTTGCTCAAACAGCTACTTGCTAATAAAACGCAGGTATATGTGTGCGGGCAGTCGGCAACGCATATGAAAGTGGAGGCTGATCAACTAATACCTGGAGTGCAAATGGCGCTTTCAGCGATGACCGCGCATGCGCAGTTACAGCAACAAGGCTATACGTTGAATCCGTTTTAAACATGAATATTCTTTGTTTTGGCGACTCCAATACCTTTGGTACATCACCCGTTGATGGAAAGCGGCTGCCTGCGCATGAACGCTGGCCGGGCATATTGGCAGAGCTGTTAGGTACAGGGCACCTCGTTATTGAAGCTGGGCAGCCTAATCGTACCTTAGTGAATAACCCGCCATTTAGCGGCGATAAATCAGGCGTAAAGTATTTAAAACCTTACCTTGAGGCGCAGCCGTTGGATGTCATTATCATTGCGCTTGGCACCAATGATTTAAAAGCCCGTTTTGCACTGTCTGCTATCGATATTAGCAAAGCGCTTGAGGAGTTGATTTTAGCCATTAAAGCGTTTTATCACGGTAACGCACAGCCAAAAGTAATCATATTGAGCCCGCCCAAGGTTCATGAAGTGGGAAGTTATAAAAGTATTTACGCAGGTGCAGGTATAAAAGCTGAACAATTATCTATTGAATTTAAAGCTGTCTCTGAACGCCAGGCATGTGTGTTTATCGATGGCTTTTCACTTCTTGCTGCTTGTGAAAGTGAGGGGGTTCATTGGCCATCTGAAGAACATAAGCGCCTTGCAAAGCAGCTACTACTCTTTGTTTAAAGTAGTGTGCGAGAGAGTTCTTTATATGATTTGCCAATTTTAACAATAGCCCCTGTGGTTAGTTCAACATTCTCATGATTAACCGCAGTCACTTTGTTTTTATTAATTAAATACGATTTATGAATTTGTATAAATGTACCTGCTAGCTGTTCACTCAATTGCTTAAGTGTCGCTGTGGCAAGCGTGGTATTCTGCGCTTGATGCAACTTTACATAGTTACCGTAAGCTTCAATATATTCAATGGTGTCTAACACGAATTTTCGTTTTTCTCGGTCTACTTTAAGCGTTATACATTGGGGCTGTTGGTCTAAAGGCTGTGCCGCACGTTGACACACTTTGTTGAGAGCTTGCTTTAGCCTCGGCGCTGAAACGGGTTTGAGCAAGTAGTCTGTAACATTTAAATCAAAGCCAGCTAAAGCATACTCTTGATAGGCACTATTGATAATTACTTGCGGCGGGTTGGCAAGTGCTTTTAATAGCTCAAGGCCTGTTAACTCTGGCATATTAATGTCGAGAAACACTAAATCAATGCCCGGCTTGGCAAGCACACATAAGGCATCTTTAGCGCTATAGTATTGACCTACTACATTTATATTGGAGTGTGCAGTTAAATGATGCAGTAGGACTTGGTGCGCTAATGGCTCGTCATCAACAATAATGGCTCTTATCATTTTTACAGCTCCAAGGTCAGTGTTGTTTGCCACATTGCATCTTGCTTATGGGTTATTAGTGAATGTTTATTAGGGTATAAAAGTTGCAGTCGTTTTTGTAAATTAGCGAGCCCCATCCCATGTTCTTTTTTTACTAATCGAGCGGGTATTGGGTTGGTGCAATAAAGCGTTAAAACATTGTCATTGATTGTTATTTTAATTGATACGTGTGTTTTGTCGCTCGCGGGCTCAACCCCATGTTTTATGGCATTTTCAACAATAATAATCAACAGCAGCGGTGTGATTTTTAGGTCGTCACAATTGTGCGGCCAAACAAGGTTAAACTTACACTTATTCGCACTTCTTATTTTTTGTAATTCAATAAAATTTTTAAGGTAGTCTAGCTCTTTTGCCAGTAGCACGGATGGCTTTTGCCCTTCATACACTGTGTAGCGTAGTAAGTCTGCCAAATGTAGTACTAACTGTGGGGCTTGCTCTGATTTTGTCAGCGTAAGTGCATATAAGTTATTTAATGTATTAAATAAAAAATGAGGGTTAACTTGTTGTTGGAGTAATTTTAGTTCGGTTTGAGTTTGCTGTTTAGCGACTTCATTTAACTTGCTGTGTTGCTGTTGACGCTCAAACGCCAAAATAATAGGGGTACTTATAACAAGAAAAAGCAGCATAAACTGATAATTAAACTTACTAAAAATATTTTGATCGCCACTTGGTGTGAGGTTAGCAACGCCGTGGGGTAAGTCATTAATGGGTAACGATAGAACGGCAGCTATCAACAAAGGTGTTAATACCAGCATTACAATAACGCAAACGGCTACAAACAAAAATACGCCGTGAACAGCAAGCAAGTGGCGAATGAGGAAGTATCGGTTAAATAAATATAACCCGTAAACAATTGCAGTATAAACGCCTAGTTGCCAAAAATAAGTGATAAATTGACCAAACTGCGAGACGACTTTACTTGGATCAAAAATTAAATTAAATGGTTGATTTAATAGTGGGTCTTCATGTGTATTGAGTACCCCAGCCATTAGAAAACACCAGCCCAAAAGAGTGAGTAACACTACATTATCCAATGATATTAATGAACTTAGCCGTTTGCTATTGAGTGAAGGCTGAGTGACAACACGTTGAGATATCAGCCATGTTAGGCTTGCTGCCGTACATAAGGCCCAGCCTTGCGGTGCTAAATAGTGCCATTGAGCAAATTGTGGAAGCAGCACACCGAGCGCGTATATCAAGATAGGGTAAGCAATAAAACCTAACAGCCAGCTCATTAAGGCTAGTCTTAATGGCTGTTGAAATGCAATTGCATGGGCGATTAAAAAAGGCAGGCATACTAAAAGAAGTTGCAGGTTTATTTGTAAGTAAAGCGGTGTTGAGCTGAGCCTTAACGATAGAAAGCGAATATGGGCTTCAAGTAAAATGGCAGCCAATAACGGCAATAAGGCAATGACATATTTTACCTTAATCCGTTGTGATAAAAAGGAAATAACCGTCTGCACATTTCACCTTAATATAATTTTAACTTCACACTACTTTACCCTTTAAACATTATTAACACATCTTTACGTTGCTAAAAAACCACAAATAATGATGAAAGTAAGGTTTTTAATGATGAGCAGCCAATCGTTACTCTTATCCCTTAGTTATAGGCTTTGATCATTACTTGCTAGCTGATTTGTTAGGTGTTGCTTAATGTGACTATTCGTCAATTAAGGAACGCAATAGATGCTGACACTTACAAATATAAATAAAAAATACCCAGATGGCACGCACGCTTTAAATGATGTGTCGGTTCATTTGCCTGCTGGCATGGTTGGTTTACTTGGACCAAATGGGGCGGGTAAATCAAGTTTAATGCGCACCCTAGCGTGTTTGCAAAGTGTGGATAATGGTCAGGTAAATTTTGATGGCTTAAATGTGCTGCAACATCCCGAACAGATGCGCAAACAGCTGGGCTATTTACCGCAACAATTTGGCGTCTATCCAAATATGAGTTGTATTGCATTGTTAGAACATATTGCAACGTTAAAGGGACTCAATAAAAAAGATCGAAAGCAGCAAATAGAGGAGCTTTTGACACTATTAAATTTATCTTCGTTTGCAAATAAAAAGGTGAGCCACTTTTCGGGTGGGATGAAACAACGTTTTGGTATTGCACAAGCGTTGTTAGGTTCTCCTCAACTGATTATTTTAGATGAACCAACCGCAGGGCTTGACCCTGCTGAGCGCGAAAGTCTCAATAATTTATTGGTGACGATTAGTAAACAACGCCTAGTGCTGTTATCTACGCACATTGTAGAAGACATAGAAAATCAGTGTCACTTTGTTGCAATGATTAACCAAGGCCAGCTAATTCAAAGTGGTGAAGTAGCCGCCCTTATCAAGCCATTGCATGGATGTTTATGGCTGCTAGACACCCTGCCTAGTGAACTACCGCAAGAGAGTTTGGTACTAAGCAAAAGTTATCGGTACGGCAAACCTTCATTTCGTGTTTATGCTACAACGACCCCTGCTGAAAGTGCGATACCCGCAGAAGCGACACTGCAAGATAGCTATTTTTATGAATTGAAAGCAAGAGGGTGTCACGCATGTTATTGATCAATGAACTGCGTTACATCACTCGTCAGCCTCTGCTTTGGTTGTGCTTTTTAGCAGCGCCTTTGTTTGCGTATACATTGTCAGCAGGGTTAGCTGTTGAAGTAAGCGATGCGATAAACCAGTTAAAGCTGCACCTAGTTGCCCTACAAATGATGCAACTAGCTTTACTGACAGGCGCGCTTGCACCGACAATTTTTTTACGTGATCAAATACACAATATGCACGAGCTTGTAGCAGCGACTCCTATTACTTTTAGAAAGCGAGCTTGGTTACGTTTGAGCGCTTTGGTGATGTGTGTGTTTGCGATTGCGTTTATTAGTATGCTGGTGGTTGTAACACAGTTACTCAGTAACGGGTTTGACTGGCATATTATTAATTTACTGTTTGTTAATAGCCTTTTTATGTTGTTTCCTAATGCGTGTTTGCTCAGTGTAATTGCATTCTGGTTTTGTCAAAAGTTCAGCAGTGCTTTGGTGAATTATGTGGTATTTGCAGCTTTGTGGATTGGTTATTTATTGCTTGCTAGTGTTACTGGTAATCCTATACTGGCGGGCAGTAGTATTATCAGTGAAACTAGCTATCAACTGTTTATATGGTTAGACCCTTTCGCATACACCGCGATTATAGCTAGCTTTAGTGAACCACAAGGCTGGATCATAGCTGTTAATCGGGTGCTGATATTATTACTCACAAGCCTTATTTATTTTAGCGCTGTTGCAAGTAATCAGTCTAACTCGTTTAATAAGCCAGTAAAAAATGCAGTGAGCAAGCTACAACCGGTTACAGTAGCAAATGCCTCGTACCGACCTGCGGCTGCAAAAAGTCATGGTCTAGCGATATTTATCACATTTTATAAAGTAGCGCTTTTTAATGTGTTAAAGCATCCAATAACATGGATAGTTTTATTAGCTTGGCCAGTCATGGTGTTTAATAGCGTAGCCTCTTCTGCTGCTTATGCTGAGCCATTGAGTGTAATACATGCAACCAGTATCGATGCAATTAGTCACTATGCTTTTGATATGCAAATACTGTTTGGGTGTTTGCTGATGGTGCTTTGGAGCTGGCAAATCAGTTGCTATGCACGGCGCTTTAATATGGCTGAGCTAATTGCTGCTACGCCTATCAAAACGGCCACTATTTTATATAGTCAATTATTGGTATTGGCTACTTTGGTTATTACTTTTTCAATAATGAGTTTTGTGGGAGCCTCTTTAGCGCAGTGGTTTATTGATAGCCAATATGACGCTTACGACCATGTATATGTTTTGTGTTTATCGTCACTGCCCCTGATGCTAATTGGCTGGGTAACGGTATGTGTATTTAATATTTTTCGCTCAACACTGGTTGCAGGAGCAATCGTTTTTGTGATGCTGTTGCTAAAATTTACACCCGTTATGACTTATTTAGGACTCACACACACATTTTGGAGCCTAGCTTGGACGCCATTGCAGCCGCCGAGTGAGTTTTGGGGTTACCGGGCAAGTATCAGCAGTTATTGGCCTTATATGCAGATGTGGTTGCTGGCCGGTATAAGTTTTATATTGCTAACGTGTGTATTTAGTCATCGCGGTGCGGGGTTTGATAGGCGTGCGGTTGTGCGAAAAGATGCATGGCTAATAATGCCAGTGTTGCTCTACGTTGGTTTATTTGTGCAATTACATCTACGCTTGGTTGATGAAAAACCGCTTACCAATTCGCATAAACGTGAAGCGTTTAAAGCCAATTATGAAAAAAACTTTGTAGATTGGCAGCATAAGTTGCAACCTCAAGTTAGCCATATTGATGCAAATATTGATTTTTACCCGCATCAACAGTCTGTTAAGTTTGATCTGACTTACACTTTAAAAAATCGTCATCCAACGGCTATTAAGCAAATTTTAGTTGGCAGGGCTGGGTTTTATAAATGGGCGGATGTAAAGATTGCTGGCGCAAGCCAAATTGCGTTTTACCCTGAGTTAAATCAAGCTGTTTATGAGTTTGATATTGCATTAAAGCCACATGAAACACGGCAATTAACAACACAATTTGAGATTCATCAAGCAACCTTGTGGCCTGCTGGTGGGCATCAAATAATTACGCCTGAATTTAGTTATATTCGTGCGGTTCCTGCGTTGCCAACCATTGGCTATCAAGTTAATTATGAGCTTACCGATACACAGTTACGCGCTCAATATGGTTTGCAACAAAAGGCACGGCCATTAGCTTCAACATTATTTAATAAGCAGCAAAAAAGGCCTAAACACTATGAGCGTATAACGATGTCGAGCAAAATATCAACCGCAGCGGGGCATCAAGTTGTGACGCAGGGCAAACAAATTACACATCAACGTGAGCAGGGCCGTGAGATATTTGAGTTTAAAACATTATCTGAAATTAATAACTTACCAGCTTGGCTGTCAGTGCCTTTTACTGCTGAAACTAAAAAGCATGATGGTGTTACGTTACAAGTATTTGCAAAAAAACAACAGCTGATTGAGCGTTCAGATGCAATTGCTGTTAATTTTCAAGCGATGATGGACACACTTGATTGGTTTAAAAATAATATTGTTGCTTACAAACCAAAGCAATTGAGCATAATTGCGGCCCCACCTTTTGGGGGCACTGGCTATGCTTTACCACAAATAATATTAGTTGAAGATACCGTCGGCTTTAGGGCTCGGCCAAGCGATGATGCCGGTTTTGATCAGCGTTATCGCCGTGCAGTGCATGAAACCGCGCATCAATGGTTTGGCCACGATATTGGCAATAGTGTGTCTGCTGACAGTGCCTTTCTAATTGAATCGATGGCCAAATATATTGAGTTGGTGGTAATAGAAAGACATGACGGTAAGGCCGCTATGAACGCTTTGGTCGATTACGAAACAAAGCGTTACGAGCAAGCATCACGTATGGATATTACCGAAAAAATGGCGTTAATTGATTCAACAAAAAGCTATGAGCAATACTCAAAAGCCACTATTGTATTTGCAAAACTAAGGAAAAAAATAGGCGATGAAGCGATAATTAAGGCACTTAACTTAGTATGGGAAAATCATTCTCACCCTAATATGCCTGCTACTTCAATGGACTTTATTTTTGCGTTAAAAGAGCAAGTTAATCCACAGCTAAGTAGTTTAATTGATAAGCTGTTCTTAGAGATATGACAATCTTCAAGTCGCCAGCGGCTTGGAGTTGACTCTAAATTGCTTTAACTAAACGTGTTGTACTTCGCATAATGTGATGGCGAGAGGGTGTTGGCCGTTCGACTTAATTGCTTTACAGAGTACTCCACTACGAAGGTATACCAAAAGAGCATTGTGTTTTGTAGTTGATTTAGGTAATGTAATGAAATTGTTTCAGGGATGGTAATTATGTTAAGTAAAAAATTTGCCTTTATTAAAACAACACCTAAATCTTCTTCTCACTCATTTTGCTATACAACGATTATAAGCACTTTAAAAGCGCTTTTTAATGAAATAAAAATGGATGACTCACTCCCTAAAGTCGAGTTACGTCAAACCTTTGAACTTTATCTCGTTGATGGTGCGGATAAGGATTGGCACTCATTAATCCCTGCCGAACTAATCTGTTTAGCTAAGCAAAATAAGGTGATTTTATTTAACGTTGATCCAAATGCTGTGTGTGAGAAAAACTTATTATTAAATCACTTCAATGGTGTTTTTTATAGTTCAGATGCTGCAGAGGATATTTTTAAGGCGCTTGTAAGAATAACCGACGGTGAGCTATGGTTTACTCGTAAAGTGATTTCTGATGCATTCAAAGATATATTGAATGCCGCTTCATCTAACAATTTACTGCATGACGACATAGTGCTTAGTAAATCGGATTACGAAAACTTAACCAAACGTGAAAAATCGGTGATTCAATTAATAGCGCAGGGTGCGAGTAACGATAAAATAGCGAACAAACTCAATATTAGTGATCACACAGTGAAAACTCATCTTTATAGTGCGTTTAAAAAGACTCAATCGCGTAATCGTATAGAGCTTGCAAATTGGGCACAGCGCTACATTTCGGTATTACTTCCATTAGATAATTAAATAAAAAGGCTATTTGCATAGCCTTTTATTTTTTAAGCTTGTTTTTTAGCCCAAAGTCCTCGATCTATGCCTTTAGTAATTAAATCAGTAAGCGCTTTTTCTATGGCTTGTGTCACACAAATACTCATAGGTTCGTTATCACTAAATCCAGCTTCGGCTTCGGCTAAACGTTTGTAACTAACATATCTAAAGAAGCCTGCTCGCATTTCTTGGCTCAATACTTTTTTGCTGGTGGCTACTGATAATAGTACTTGGCCAGTTCTTACATCGACTGCACGCAAATAAATTGAAATTGCATCTTCACGATATAGCTCTGAGGCACCAATCCCAAAGTATTCCATTCCTAATCCGCCAGTTTTTACATTGGTATCGTAGCTAATTATGCCACCTTCTAAAATAATTTTTGCGGTGGTTAATGGCGGAAGCTCGCTCTGATTAGGGTTAGTCGCTTGTGCCGCTCTAATAATTTTTCGCTCAGTCAAAATGTTTTGTAAACCCTCACGTTCAACCGGCGTAAACCAGTCAGACTCATGTAATGCTTGCACTAAAATAGAGTTTGCACCTTGAGTGACGGCCGTTGAAAACGAGCTAACATTAGTTTGTGGTTTATATTGACCGGTTTGATCGCGAAATGAATAAACCGAAACTGGAATGCTACCTGCAGGTTTAGGTAAGCTTTTTAAGTCAGAAAAAACATCTGTTGGCTCTAACGTTACCGCACTTTGTTTTGATGGGGGAATTAAATTACCCATAGTAGAGCAACCACTAAGAGAAAGAGCGATTGTTATTATAATTACTTTATACATTATCCAAACCTCGGTACTTCGATAACCACAACCGAGTCATCAATTATATTTGTTATTCTAACCGTGATAGTGTCGGTTGTACTGGTGATTACTTCTATTTGATAATCACCACTCATAAATATTGAATCTTGGTTAAAAACACTGTCTTCAATATTTTCGCCAAAAGCCATGTCGGTGATTTCTCTCACCATCCTATTTAAGTATGTTCGCTCTAATGAATCCTGAAATTGCTCTGCATACCCTTTTTCGATCACAGGCGCTTTATGCTTATTTTGTGCTTGTGCCTTACTAAGCAGCATATTGGCATTGAGAGGGTTGCCGCCAAAGCTCGGGTTAATAGGGGTGTAAATAATTTCAGTTGCGGAGACTGAAAAGCTTAAAATCGTTATTATTGTTAATACTATTTTTTTCATTGTTACCATCCGTTCAATGCCATGTCAGGACTCGCTGTTTGCATATTCGATCGCGCCATTGCGTCCATTACAGAATGTACTGCTTGCTCTACCCGCTCGTCCAAAGGCTCTAGCTTTCGTCCCAAGTGGGTTGCATAAATTATCTTATTATTCATTATTAATACTAATTTGGTGCCAGCACGGGGTATAACCGTTTCTTTTATTTCTACATTGAAGCCTGCTGTTGAGGGGAATTCGCGCCAATAGTTTGAAAATTCACTATAAAATTGATACCCAAAGCGGCTAATACTTTTGTTTAGAAGTAATCCATCGATTTCTAAATCATCACTGGCATTACTACAAGGAATAAAAAGAGTTAAAAGTATAAAAAAATAGTTATATTTATTATTTTTCATAGTTAAATAAGGGAGAGGGTTACTCTCCCTTTCTCATCAATTACATTTGTGTAATTGTTGCAGTGTTACCATCACCGATTTGCGTGACAGAGAATGTACTGTTAAAGCCAATTACGTTACCTTCAACAGTATTGTAATTACCTGTTTGAGTAACAGAGAATGAAACGTTTTCACCACCTAGTAAAAGCGCTGAATCTCCCGTTCCACCTACCCAGTTTCCCTCACCTTGTTGTGCAATATCAATAGAGTGATTACTGCCCTCTACCATTAAGTCAATAACGTTGATATCACCATTTTGAGCGATATCAATTTGGTTTGCATTACTATCAAGAACACCCGCTAGTGTAACAATGGCTTCGTTTTGGTTACCGACCTGATTAACATCAATATCGTTATCGTTTGATGTAAGTGAGACATCAGGGTATGAAGACTGCACTAAAATTGCGTTTTCATCACCACCTGATTGGCTAAGGTCAACATCATTGCCATTACCATTAAAATTAGCTAAATGAACCGAGCTGGAATTACTAACTTGAGTTACTGTAAATTCATTATTTGATCCAATTACACCCATGTATACTTCATTAGTGTTACCAACTTGCATTGCTGTAAGCTCATTGTTATCGCCCATTAGCTCAGTTGTTGCAAGGTTCTCATCACCAACTTGATTAACTGTTACTTCGTTGAATGAACCGTCAAAAAGACCAGACTCAATAGCATTGTCTGAACCTTCTTGGTCTAGTTTTATTTCATTATCATTGCCAGTAACGGCTGCAAAAGTAATCGTATTGTTATCACCGCTGCTTTGTTCAATAGCTATTTCGTTTGCATCACCAGCTATATCAGTGAATGTAACAATGTTGCGTGAGCCATCTTGGCTAACATCAATTTCATTTTCGTTGCCACGTAATGACTCTATTTTAAATTCATTCCACGTGTCTGTTTGTTCAATTTCAATTATGTTTTCATCACCTGATAAGCTAAGTATTTCAAACTCTTGCCACATACCTGACTGAGATGAAATAATTTCGTTGCCGTTACCTCTCATGTCCATGTTGTAAAACCAATGGCCGCCATTACCTTGTTCTACGTCAATATTATTGTCGCTACCGGTGATAATATTGATTGCTTCATTATTCTGGAATAATCCTTGGCCGAATTGAGAAACATAAACGCCGTTATGATCACCCGTAATACGAGTAATAAAACCATTAGCGATACCATCTTGCGCATAAGTCTGTTGGTTGTTATCACCCGTTGTTTCAACTTCGGCGTAATTACCATTTTGTAATTGAGCTATTTTAACATCGTTATTGTTACCGACTTCAGTAGCTAGTGCAGTATTGCCATCCCCATCTTGAGATACTAATGCTGTATTATCAGAAAATGATTGTTTAACTGTTACGGCATTTTCAATGCTACTTACAGATACTTTAGATGCAAGCTCAGAAGTTGAACCCGCTTTTGATTCTGTAGTTGCGTTTGCTGTAAAGCTTGCGCCCATTGCAATTGCAATAGCACAGCTTAAAAGTGATTTATTCAATTTCATTATTATTCTCCTTGAAATGCAAAATTAAACACCTTGGTTGTTTATTAAGTTTTAATAAGGTGTTTGTCGTTACAGCATGCCGTGCTGTTAAATGTGTGATTAACTTTTATTCTTAAACGTAAGGTGCGGTTTTAATCATGAATGTAGAATCTAGCTTTCAGTGCTTGAACAGTATGTTTACTGTTATCTACTTCATAACTGCTCAGTCACTGTATTCTTCAATGAACCAATTTTGAATCATCTTTTTTAATGGTATTTAAAGCTGTTTAGTTTCAATGGCTTGAAATTAAATTTTGAATTTATATTTATTTCTCACTAAAATCCAATAAAAAATAATGAGTTAATGGTATGTTAAAATTAATGAGTTTAGCTCATTAAAATGGATGTTTTTTATGTTTTTATCACTGTATTTCTAGTTAAAAGTAATGATTTTGTACCTTATTTTGTTTTTTTACTTGAGTTAGTCGCTGTTTAACCGTTTTCTTAGCACTTGCCACGTGATTGCTTAAATTCTTATACGTAAATTTTCCACTTAGTACAGCTAAGTTAACTTAATTACGGATAAAACGATGAAAACAAAATTATCTATTATTACACTTGCACTTTTACCTTGTTTAGCTGCGGCGAAATTGGCTGATGTAAACAGTACGACTCAAAAAGTTACTGCGAGTAGTGACTCAATTATTGTTAAATATAAAAAGAATGCTTCGCCGGAAATGCGTAAGCAAGCCCGTTCGTTAGTTAAAGCAAAAATCTCAGATTCTAATAACGATGAAATTGATGATAATTTTACTTCGTTGTTTTCTGGTCGCCTTGCTAAATTCAAAGTATCAGGAATGAGTGCTAAAGAAGCCATTGAGCGCTTAAAATCTCATCAAGCCATTGAGTATGTTGAGCCTGATTATCGTGTGAGTATTGCAAGCATACCAAACGATCCTCGCTTTGAAGATTTATGGGGCTTAAATAACGAAGGCCAAACTGGTGGTACGGTTGATGCAGATATTGATGCACCTGAGGCTTGGTCAATTTCAACTGGTAGCCGTGATATTGTTGTAGGTGTTATTGATACTGGTGTAGATTATAGCCATCCTGATTTAGCTGCGAATGCGTGGGTAAATAGCGGTGAGATTGCTGGAGATGGTATCGATAATGACGGCAACGGTTATATTGATGACGTACACGGTATTAACGCGATTACCGATGCTGGCGACCCAATGGATGACGAAGGCCACGGTACACATGTATCAGGTACAATTGGTGCCAGTGGTAACAATGGTGTTGGTATTGTTGGTGTAAACCATGATGTATCTATTGCAGGTTGTAAGTTTTTAGCTGCAGATGGTACAGGTTCTACATCTGGCGCTATTAAATGTATTGACTACATGGTAGGCCTTAAAAACTCAGGTGTTAACCTTCGTGTATTAAACAATAGCTGGGGCGGTGGTGGTTATAGCCAAGCACTTGCTGATGCGATTACTGCCAGTGAACAAGCTGATATTTTATTTGTAGCTGCTGCTGGTAATGATGCGGTAGACAACGATGTAAATCCTCATTACCCATCTAATTATGAAAATGACAATGTATTATCTATTGCAAGTACTGATAGTCGCGACAATATGTCTGGCTTTTCACAATGGGGTTTAACCAGTGTTGATATGGGCGCGCCAGGTAGTGCTATTTTATCAACCATTCCAGGTGGCGGTTATGCAAGCTATTCTGGCACATCAATGGCAACACCACATGTAGCTGGTGCTGCTGCACTTGTATTGTCAGTAAATCCAGATCTAACATCACTAGAGCTTAAAGAGTTACTTATGTCTAGTGGTGATGCTAATGCGGCATTAAATGGTAAAACGGTTGCAGGTACACGTCTAAATGTTAACCAAGCAGTCATTGATGCTGATCCAACTCCTGGGTTTAAATTATCAGTATCACCTGTTTCTCAACAAGCAACAGTTGGTGATACGGTTACCTATACCTTTACAATTGGTTCAGTTGCACAATGGGATGGTGACGTTTCACTTGCTTTGGCTGCTGATCTTACTGACGCATCGCTAAGCGCAACTACAGCTCGTCCAGGTGATGAGGTTGTATTAACGGTAGCAACTAATAGCGATACTCAGTGGGGTAATTATGACTTTACTGTAACTGCTTCAACAGACGAGCAAGTTAAAGATCAAACAGTAAGCTTAATGCTGCAACCTGCTGGTTTGAACGACTTTACTTACAGTAGTAATGAACGCGTTGAGATTCCGGATAACTCACCTGAAGGTGCAAGCTCTGTTATTACTGTGGCCGATGATTTAACTATCTTTGGTACCACGGCTGATGTAGACATTACGCATACTTGGTCTGGTGACTTAGTGCTTACACTTATTTCAGCACAAGGTACAGAGGTTACTTTACAAAGCAATGAAGGTGGCAGTGACGACGACATTGTGAAGTCATTTACATCAACGGTATTTAATTCTGAGGTAGCGACTGGAGATTGGACACTTAATGTTGAAGATACAGCAGGCGCAGATACGGGTAATATCAATGGTTGGTCACTTACATTTAGTGCTATTGGTGAAGTAAGTCCACAACCACCAGAAGCCGGCTTTAATGTTTCAGCACAAGGTTTAACTGCTACATTTACAGATACAAGCCGTGATGTTAATGATGACATTTCACAGTGGAGCTGGAACTTTGGTGACGGTGCAACTTCAACTGATGCAAACCCTGTTCATGCCTACGCTGAATCAGGTAGTTATGAAGTTGAACTAACTGTAACAGATAGTGAAAACAACTCAGATACATTCACACAAACAGTTGTTGTAAGTGATGTTGAAATTGAGTTGACTCTAAAACGCGCTAATAAGTCACGTCTTGATACTATGCGTGTAGAGCTAAACTGGGAAGAAGTGGGTGCTGAGTCACTTAGCTTATACCGAAATGGCGAACTAGTAGATACCGTATCAGATAATGGCCGTTACCGTGACTACGTTCGTAACGCAAGATTATCAACGTATAACTATAAGTTATGTGTTTCTGAGAACGTATGTTCGAATATTGTTACGGTTTCATTTAATTAAGCAAAATATACATTCCTAATGTAAACCAAGCCCAGTTTCACTGGGCTTTTTAATGCCCAATTAATAAATGTTATTAATTGAACTTGGTATTTTAATAGTTTTTATAGTAGTTATAAATCACTAGCCTCATATTATTAATTAATCAATTTATATCTATTTTGTTTATTAATTACACTTTATTTACTTGATATTTACTTTGTTCATGCTAGTTTCATAAATGGAAACTGACAATAGCATTTCTTAACACACTAAGCGGAGGAGCTAATGAGCTCACGGAAAATAATAAATAATGCCCTTAAATTAAGTGTCTTATCACTAAGTGCATTTAGTTTAAATGTATATGCATCAATAGACTGCAGTACATTGACGACATGGGAGTTAGGGCAAACTCATACAGCAGGAAGCCAAGTAAAGGCACAAAATAATGCGTATGAAGCCAAGTGGTGGACACAAGCAAACCCTTTGGAGAATACCGGTCAATATCAAGAATGGTTACTTTTGGGTGCGTGTGACAGCGCTGTCAATGATAATCAGTCGCCTATAATTACTGAGATCACACCTGGGAATGGTTCTTTATTTAACGATAAAGACAACGTTGTCATTTTGGCGCAAGCAACTGATTCAGATGGCTCGGTTGCAGGTGTAGAGTTTTTTGTCGACGGCATTTCCATAGCGGTTGATAACACTGCGCCGTTTAGTGTTAACTGGCAAGCTATTGCCGGCGAACATCAAATTAGCGCGGTAGCAACAGACGATAAAGGAGCGATGTCTGCTGAAGTTGTTAATACGATAAGTGTAAGTGATTCAGTGATTGTTGATCCTGTAAACCAAGCACCTGTGGCATCTATTTCATTAAGCACACTACCTGAGCAACTTAATGTTGGGTCACAAGTGGAGTTTACACTTTCAGGTACTGACAGTGATGGTCAAGTAACAGTCTTAAGCCTTGCAGAAAGCGGTGTTGAGATTCATCAAGCTGACTCAAATACAAGCAGCTATACATGGCAAGCAACGGCACTTGGTCAGGCAACTTTCACCCTAACGGTGACCGATAACGACGGTGCAACAGCGCAAGTAACAAAAGTATTAACGGTTGTTGATGAAAATACAGGCCCAGTTACGGGCACTGACTGTCGTCCCCAAGGTTTATATCAAACTCCCGGTGTAAACACGCCTTACTGTACGATTTATGACGCTGATGGTCGTGAGATCATGGGCCCAGATCATCCACGCCGTGTAATTGGATACTTTACAAGCTGGCGGAACGGTGCAAATGGCCAGCCTAGCTATTTAGTTAATGATATTCCATGGGATAAAATTACCCATATCAACTATGCCTTTGCCCATGTTGATGCCAACAATAAAGTATCTATTGGCGATCCTGCTTCAGTAAATAATCCTGCTACTAATATGGAATGGCCGGGCGTAGTTGGCGCTGAAATGGACCCAGAGTTTAACTACAAAGGCCATTTTAATCTGTTAAACAAATACAAAAAACAACATCCAGATGTAAAAACATTAATATCAGTAGGCGGTTGGGCTGAAACCGGCGGTTATTTTGATGAGACGGGCCGTGTTGAAAGCGGTGGTTTTTACACCATGACCACCAATGCTGATGGTTCAATCAACCATGCAGGTATTAATGCATTCGCACAAAGTGCAGTTGAGTTTATTGAAAAATATGGTTTTGATGGTGTTGATATTGATTACGAATATCCATCATCAATGAACGATTCAGGTCACCCTGATGATTTCCCAATTTCAAACGCACGACGTGGTGGTTTAAATGCCTCATACCAAGTGCTAATGAAAAAAGTACGTGAGGCGTTAGACCGTGCAGGTGAAGCGGCGGGTAAGCATTATTTACTTACAATTGCATCGCCTTCGTCGGGTTATTTACTACGCGGAATGGAAACCTTCCAAGCGGTTCAATACCTCGATTATGTAAATATCATGTCTTATGACTTACATGGCGCATGGAACTCGCACGTAGGTCACAACGCTGCATTGTTCGATACCGGTCTTGACTCAGAGCTTACACAATGGAATGTATATGGTACCAAAGAGTTTGAAGGTATTGGCTATTTAAATACTGATTGGGCAGTGCGTTACTTCCGTGGTGCGATGTCAGCAGGTCGAATCAATATTGGTTTACCTTATTACACCCGTGGTTTTAAGGATGTATCAGGCGGAACAAACGGTTTATGGGGCCAAGCGGCACTACCAAACCAAGCTGATTGTGCTAAAGGTACCGGTGTAGGCGAGAAAAACAAATGCGGTAATGGTGCGTTAGGCATTGATAACCTTTGGCATGATAAGAACGATGCAGGCCAAGAAATGCCAGCAGGTTCAAACCCTTTATGGCATGTTAAAAACCTTGAAAACGGTATTGTTGGTTCGTATTTAGGCGTGTATGGCTTAACACCTGATACAGATGCCGATGACCGCTTAACAGGTACTTATACCCGTCACTACGACAGCGTTGCTGTAGCACCTTGGTTATGGAACGCAGATAAAAAAGTATTCCTCTCGATAGAAGATGAAGAGTCGATGGCAACAAAGGTTGACTACGTTATCAATAATGGCCTTGGCGGTATCATGTTCTGGGAGCTGGCAGGTGACTTTGACTATGACTCAGCCAAAGGCGAGTACTTCATGGGATCAACGCTTACTTCACTTGCATACGATAAGTTTAATCAAAGCGGTGTTGCCTACGACGTACATGGCGGAAATCCAAACTTCACAGTGCCTGCTGAAGCCGTAGATATCACATTTACAGCAAAAGACTTCCCAATTGGTGATGATAATTACCCAATCAGCCCAACGTTTGCATTTACTAATAACTCAAGTCTTGATTTAAGTGGTGCAAAAATCTCATTTGATGTGCCGGTATCAACTTCCGCTATTTTTAAATCTAACTGGAATGCACAAGAAAAACTGGGCATGGCTGTAGAAGTAAATGGCTCGAACGCAGCGAGTAATAATATTGGCGGTTTTGAGAACGAGTTCCACCGTTTCTCAATCACACTGAACAATGAATGGGGCGGTCAACCAAAAGACTTTAGCGCTGGTGCAACTGTGAATGCACAAGTGATGTACTACATGCCAATCACTGGGCCTAGCAACTTTACCATTGAAAAAGATGGAAAAACTTATGCATTCAAAGCTGAATACCCAATGCTACCAGATGCAACACCGGGTGATGGCACGGGCAATCCAGATAACGGTGGCGGTGACCCTGTAGGTACGTGTGAAGGAGTTGATATAGCCACGATTCCTGTTTATCCAAACTTCCCTCAAACAGACTGGGCGGGCAACCCAAGTCATGCTGCTGGCGGCGATCTAATGGTGCATAACAACGCAGTTTATAAAGCCAAGTGGTGGACAACCTCTGAGCCGGGTGCAACAGCAGATTGGACCTTAAGTTGTAGCCTGTAATTTACAAAACAATGAGGGGTAGGCCTGAGCTTGCCCCATGTATTGAGTCTAATAAAGGATAAAATAATGGCATCAATTAAATTTAACACGATTACGCTATCTGCAATTACTAGTGGTTTACTACTCAGTACACTAGCACCGCAAGTGCAAGCACATGGTTATATGGATAGCCCTAAAGCGCGCCAAGCAATTTGTCAAGTTGATGGCGGATACTGGTGGCCTGAAGACGGCACAAATATTCCTAACCTTGCGTGTCGAGCCGCATATTTAGAATCGGGCACGGTGCAGTTTGTACAAGCGATTGAATTTTCGGTTAATACTCCTGACTATTTAAATCAAACCGCAGTTGAGGCCAGTGTACCAAACGGCACTTTATGTGCTGGTGGCGATACAGCCAAACGGGGTATGGATTTACCATCACCACATTGGCAGCGCAGTGATGTAGTACCCAATGCCAATGGTGATATTCAAATACGTTATCTTGCATCAACCCCGCACAACCCAAGCTTTTGGCAGTTTTACATTACCAAGCCAAGCTTCAATAGCGCAACTGACGTACTAACTTGGCAAGACTTACAGCTAGTGCAAGAGCACGACAACATTGAGGTCGTTAAAGACCCTGATGGTAAACGCTACTACGAAATGAATGTTGCAATTCCGCAAGACCGCAGCGGCGAGGCCATTTTATATAGCCGTTGGCAACGTAATGATGTGGTTGGTGAAGGCTTTTATAACTGTAGCGACATCAACATAGTAAATGACGCAGGCCCAACTGATCCAAATTCGTTGACTAGCGTCGGTTACTTTGTTCGCCAAGGGCAAAATGCTATTGCAGGCGACATCGTATGGGCGCGATTATTTGACGAAACAGGCCAAGAGGTGATCAACCAACAGCTTAAAATCAATGCCGACAATCAAGCAAATTGGCAACAAGCATTGGCTGAGCAGCTTAACCTCGATTACGCGCATTTAGTGCAAATTGGTGTGCAAAACCAAGCGGGCGACATTACGTTTGATGCAACCGACGTACTCATAAATCAAGTGTATAGCAGCGATGCAAATTATACCTATGCCTTGAGTGTGCAAGGTGCGCCAACAAACACCGCACCCATTGTACACACCCCAGATAACCTAGTAGTTGATGAAAACACCACAACAGCAATTCATCTGCATGCCTTTGATGATGAGCAAAGTGAGCTAACTTACAGCTGGACAGTACCTACACCGCTAAGCTTTACAGGCTCTGGTGCCAACATCAACTTAACCACTGCAGAGGTATCAGCAAACACCGATTACACCATTGCAGTATCTGTATCGGATGGTCAATTAAGTACCCAAACCAGTTTTAGTGTCACGGTTAACGATGTACCTGTGGTCGATCCGGTTGACCCAACAGTACCTGAATGGGAAAGCACTCAGACCTATCAAGCCAGCGATAAAGCCCGTTTTGCTAACGTTATTTACACCGCTAAATGGTGGAACAAAGGCCAACAACCAGATACCTCAGCGGCATGGGAATCAGCCTCGAAAGCTGACACAGCAGCCACTTGGAATACTAGCAAAGCCTACCAAGCCGGCGCAGAAGTAACGTATCAAGGACAGCGCTATCGCGCTAAATGGTGGACTCAGGGCGATACGCCAGGGCAAGCCAATGTATGGACCAAACTTTAATAAAGCCTAAGTTTTGCAGTTCAAACTTATTAAATAATTACATAAATAATGGATAAGAGAGACCTATGAATATCAAACAACTAAGCGCAGCCATCGGTGTTGCTTTATTTGCAAGCACAGCATCTGCTGCACCGTCTACACCAAGCATTAATTGGGAACCACAGCAATATTCGTTTGTTGAGGTAGATCTTGAGGGAAACGGCTCTTATAAGCAGCTAGTTACCCGTGTTGAACAAGTTAATATCAACATTCAGTGGAGTGCATGGAGTGGTGATGGTGGCGATAGCTACAAAGTATATTTTGATGACATGCTAGTGAATGAAGGCACGCTTGCTGCTGGTTCTAAAAGTGGCACTATTTCATTCCCTTATGATAAAGCAGGCCGCCATACAATGTATGTTGAGCTATGTGAAGGTGGCACGACCTGTGCGCGTAGTGCAGGCAAACCTATTGTAATTGCTGATACTGACGGTGGCCACTTAGCGCCATTGCCGATGGATGTAGATCCAAATAACCGTGACATTGGTATCAAACAAGGTTTAGTTACAGGCGCTTACTTTGTTGAGTGGGGAATTTATGGCCGTGATTATGATGTAACGAATATGCCAGCACAAAATCTGAGTCATATTTTGTATGGCTTTATTCCAATTTGTGGTGAAAACGCATCGTTATCGGATGGTCCTAAACGTGCACTTGAAACCGCTTGTGCCGGCTCTGCAGATTACGAAGTGGTTATTCACGACCCATGGGCAGCAGTACAAAAAGCACTGCCAGGGGTTGATGCAAAAGACCCTATCCGTGGTACTTACTCTCAGCTAATGGCGCTTAAACAGCGTTACCCAGATATTAAAATTTTACCATCTGTAGGTGGTTGGACGTTATCAGACCCATTCGGTGGCTTTACCAATAAAGCTAACCGCGACACCTTTGTTGCCTCAATGGAAGAGTTTTTAAGAACATGGAAATTCTATGACGGTGTCGATATTGATTGGGAATTCCCAGGTGGTGACGGTCCCAATCCTGACATTGGCGATCCAATCAACGATGGCCCAGCCTATGTTGCATTAATGCAAGAACTACGCGCTATGCTTGATAAGCTTGAAGCAGAAACGGGTCGTACATACGAGTTAACCTCAGCTATAGGTGCAGGTTACGATAAAATTGAAGATGTAGATTACCAAGCGGCTAGTCAGTATATGGATTACATTTTTGCCATGACCTATGACTTTTATGGCGCATGGAGTAATGTAACCGGTCACCAAACAGCACTTTACTGTGGCGAACATATGAGTGTTGGTCAATGTAATGGTACCGGGCTTGATGAAAATGGCGAACCTCGTAAAGGCCCTGCTTATACCACCGATAATGCAGTGCAGCTGTTACTTGCGCAAAATGTACCATCGAAAAAAATCGTCGTGGGCACAGCTATGTATGGTCGTGGTTGGGAAGGTGTTTACCCGCAAAATGCAGCGATTGATGGTAACCCAATGACTGCCCCTGGTAATGGCCCGTTAAAAGGCTCTACGGCACAAGGCGTATGGGAAGATGGGGTTATTGATTACAAGGGCGTTAAAGCCAATATGATTGGTGCTGCGGGCACAGGTATTAATGGTTTTGAAGTGGGTTATGATGAGCAAGCACAAGCCGCTTATGTATGGAATCGTTCAACCGGTAAACTAATTACTTATGATAGCCGTAAGTCAGTACTGGCTAAAGGAGCGTATGTTAATCAGTATAATTTAGGTGGTTTGTTTGCATGGGAAATAGATGCGGATAATGGTGATATTCTTAATGCTATGCATGATGGTTTAGGAGGAGTAGTTGCTCCGCCAACAAATAAAAAGCCAGTTGTTTCTGTGTCTTCATCAGTGTCTATTAATTCAGGCGAGAGTATTACAGTAACAGCTTCTGCAACTGATGCAGATAACGATCCACTTAGCTTTAGCTGGAATGCTGATAGCGCACTGGTGGTATCTGGACAAAATAGTGCATCATTAGTCATTACAGCGCCAACAGTGACTGCAGATACGCAGTATGTGGCAACTGTTGCGGTATCAGATGGTCAAGCAACCGTTAATCGTGATGTTGTTGTTAATGTTATTGCGCCAACATCAGGAGGCGAAAACACAGCACCGAGCGTTGATGCTATCGCTAATATCAGCGTTGAAGAGGGCGCATCAGCAAGTGTAGCTGTAGTGGCTAATGATGCTCAAAACGACGCCCTTTCGTATACGTGGACAGTACCAGCAGGCTTAACATTAGTGGGTAGCGGTTCAAATATAAGTCTTGAGGCAGGCGCTGTAGATACCGATACAGATTTCACCGTGTCTGTTGCAGTTAGTGATGGTGCATTAACCACAACGCAAAGCTTTAGCGTAACAGTTACAAACGTTGATACTACAAATCCACCTACAGGAAGCTGGGATGCGAGTGTTGCATACGTTGGTGGTGATGTCGTTACTTATAACGGCGTTGAATATAAAGCAAAGTGGTGGACTCAAGGCGAGCGTCCTGATTTAGGTGGTGCATGGGAAGCAACAACACAACCTACAGATGGTACGGGTGTCGCAGTTTGGCAGCCAACGGCTATCTATAACAGTGGTGATGAAGTTTCTTATCAAGGTAATAAGTACCAAGCTAAATGGTGGACTCAAGGGAACGAACCTGGTTCAACCGATGTATGGTTAGTACTTTAATTTTAACCTGAGAATTTGGGTTTTAAAAAACCATGTAAATCAAAAAAGCAGCTTTCGAGCTGCTTTTTTTGTTAACGACTATTACGAGGAATTAAAATAACGCTTTAGAGCTAATTATTAAACCGTTTACATCAGCATATACCCAATCACCGGTATTAATTGTGGTGTTTAACATATTAACCGGGTGATCTTTAGCACCTAAACCGCGCTTAGTGGTACAGCGCGGTGTTGCGCCTAGCGCCATCACAGGTAAATCAAGTGTGGCAAGAATTTCAATATCGCGACAGCAACCATTAATAATTATGCCCTGCCAGCCATTTTTTAGTGCGCGCTCAGCAATCATATCGCCAATATAGGCAAAACGTTTACTGGCAAAGCCATCAACAATCAATACTTTTCCCTCACCGTTTTCATGCAGTATGTTACCAGCAAACGAGTTGTCGTCAGGGCAGGTGACGGTCACTACTTGACCATAAAAGTGAGTTTTATTACCAAAGTGTTGCAAGCCACTGTCAGCAACTTGCACATGGTCGCGATGTTCATCGTATAAATCGGGCGTAGTAAACTGTGTCATTGAGGGCATCCTTGTTTTTTGGTAAAGCCATGTACGGCAAAGGCAAGTAAATTTAAAGTAGTAATAATGTTTATCGTAGGCTAATTAATCACTCAGGTGTAGCTATTGTTGCAAATTGGCTTATAGATTTTAGTCGCAATATAAGTACTTTTAGTGCTTTCCATCTGTTTCCATGAGTAACGAATGCTGTTAATTAGTTTTATTTTTTCGAATAAAATTGATTTTGTAAGCGCATTAGCCAAACGTCTCATTGTTGGCTACTTTTTCATATGCTACGTTCAATTGTTATTTAAAAAGTGGGGCGCAAAATAGCGTTCTATAAACACATACAAAAAGAGAAGCGTGCTTTATGATCATCTTTTTTATTTGCCTGACTATTTTAATATTAGGCTATAAGTTTTATAGCCCGTTTGTTGCAAAACAAGCGGGTTTAGATTCAACCGTAGACACTCCGCAAAAGCGTTTTAGCGAAGGTGTTGACTATGTTGCTATTCACCCTGTTCGTGCATTTTTAATTCAGTTTTTGAATATTGCAGGAGTAGGCCCCATATTTGGTCCTATACTTGGCGCCTTGTATGGCCCAGTAGCGCTGGTTTGGATTGTACTTGGTAACGTTTTAGGTGGAGCTGTACACGACTTTTTCTCTGGTGTAATGAGTATTAAAGAAGACGGTAAAAGTTTACCTGAAATTGCAGGCCATTATTACAACGTAGTATTTAAAGGCTTTATGCTTATATTTACTGCTATGTTGTTATTTTTTGTTGGTGTAGTGTTTATTATGAGCCCAGCAGGATTATTGAGTAACTTAGATGCATTTGAAGGCACCATTTTTGCTAGTAATACATTTTGGGTTCTCGCTATTTTAGCTTACTACTTTTTAGCCACGTTATTACCAATCGATAAAATCATCACTAAGTTTTACCCTATTTTTGGCTTGTTAATGATTGTAATGACAGTTGCTATCGCAGTCTCACTGTTAATCAACGCACCCCATTTACCAGTAGCTGGCGACTTTTTAGCGTATTTTGAAGCCGATCATGCTCACGACTTTTTAGCCCCAAATCCTGATGGACTGCCTACTTGGCCGTTGCTATTTATCACCATTACTTGTGGTGCTATTAGTGGTTTTCACTCAACGCAAGCACCTATTATTGCTCGTTGTTTAACTAACGAAAAATATGTACGCCCGGTTTATTATGGCGCGATGATGTGCGAAGGTATTGTAGGTTGTGTTTGGGCGCTTGCTGGTATTGCTGCCTTCCCAGAAGGGTACGCTGGTTTAAAATCGATGCTTGATTTAGGCGGTCCAGGCTTAGTGGTTAACCATATTGCAAACAGCTACTTAGGTGTATTTGGTGGTATTATGGCTATTATTGCTGTTGCTGTTTTCCCTATCACCTCAGGTGATACGGCGTTCCGTTCACTGCGCTTAACGGTGGTTGATGCGTTTAGTATTCCGCAAAGTTTACGTAATCGTTTGTTGTTAGCACTGCCAATTTTAACCATTGCTTACTTTATGACTAAGCTCGACTTCTCTGTTATTTGGCGTTATTTTGCGTTTTCAAATATGCTGCTTTCTACCAGTGTGTTGTGGCTTGCGACCAAGTACCTATTTGACCGTGGTACATTCCATTGGATCACTAGTATACCCGCCGTGATCGCAACCGCAGTGACCTTATCTTACATTATGACTGCGGCAATTGGGTTAAACTTATCAAGTGACTTAGGTAAGCCTATTGGTGTAGTGGTAGCGGTAATAGGCTTTATTGCATTAGCTTTTGTGCACTCAAAACATAAAGTGCATCCAGCTTAAAACTACATAGTTATTAATGTAAAAAGCGAGCTTTATTGAAGCTCGCTTTTTTATATAAGCACTTAAAAAGTAGCTTGTTCGAAGTAGCTAATATCATCTAGGGTTTTACTAATAATCATTGCACCCTCTAATAAGCTCACTGTTTGTATTGCCGCCCGAGCAGGATTAAGCTCTCCATTTATTTGATGTGCTTGAGTTAACCAGGCTAAGTTTTTATTAAAAAACCGCTGAACTTCAACGCGAACTTTATCGGGTAGGCTGTCGCTTTCTGCACCGAGTAAGCCACATAAACACATCTTTTTGTCTATCACGAGCGCATTTCTAAATAACTGAGTGTAAATATCGATGGGATTTTTACCGTTTGCTTTATGTGCATTCGGATCGCCAAGTACTGCAATAAAGGCATCGGTGTATTGATGCGCGAGTTCAGCGCCTAAATCAGCTTTGGTTGGAAAGTGATAATGTACACTGGCACTTTTTATACCTATTTCAGTAGCAAGTTCTCTAAAGCTAAAGTTGCTATAACCACCCAGTCGCACTTTATTTTCTGCGGCTTGTAGCAGGGCTGCTTTTTTACTCATTTTGATATTTCCTTGCTGTTATCTGAAAAAATTATCAACCAGTAGGTAGTTATTTTCAAGCTCTTTTATTTTTAGTTTGCAAACACTAAGCGCTTGCTATAAATTACCTATCAGTAGGTAGGTTTAGTTTACTAATATTAACTTAGGGTCTGTTGACCTTTCAAGGTTAAATTTGCAGCAGTCTGTTTGGCATTTAGGCAAGGCAGCGCCTATGTGGTGTGGTTGTTCCCCATAAATAGGCGATAACGCAGCATCAATACCAAACAGGCGCTGCCCGAAGGGTTCTGCCTAAGGGCGATTTACTCTTTGTTGCTCGGTTTTTACTTAGCCCACTAGGTTACAAATCTCGCGCCGCGATTAAACCGCCCCTAGTTTGAACAAATTATAATCCGCAAAGGTCAACAGACCCTAGGTTGTTGTTAAAAATATAAGAGATAATTATGAAAATTTATGACGTAGAAAATTTCCCTAACCCGTTACGGGTTCGTATTGCACTTGCTGAAAAAAATGCGACTGATAAAGTAGAGTTTGTTGCTGTTGATTTATTAAATGGGGAGCACCGCAGTGAGGCTTTCTTGGCAAAGAATCCGTTGGCAGGTGTACCTGTACTAGAGCTTGATGATGGTACTTTTATTGCCGAGTGCACTGCAATCACACAATACATTGATACCGCTTTTGCAGGCCCTTCATTAACTGGTGTTGAGGCAAAAGAACGCGCAGTAATTAATATGATGCAAAAACGTGCTGAGTCGATGGTACTTGATGCAATTGCCACTTACTTTCATCATGCTACTGATGGATTAGGACCTAAACTTGAAACCTATCAAAATGTTGCATGGGGTGAAAAGCAAGCTGAAAAAGCACAGCAAGGCTTGGTTTATTTTAATAGCGTATTAGCAAACTCAACTTATGTGGCAGGTGAACAATTTAGTGTTGCAGATATTACCTTATACGCAGGACTTGTGTTTGCAGGCTTTGCACAAATTGCTATTCCTACTGAACTCACGCACTTAATTGCATGGCAACAAAAGGTCGCTCAGCGTCAAAGTATTGCTGCTATAAATGAATAATTTGGAGTCAAATATGAAAATTGCTGCCGACTTTAGTCAACGTGTGGTGGTGCATAGTGAGTCACTTGAATGGATAGCTTCGCCCATGCCGGGTGTTGATAGACGTCCACTTGACAGAGTGGGCGACGAAGTTGCTCGTGCCACTAGTATTGTACGCTATGCGCCAAACAGCCACTTTAGCCCACATACTCATACTGGGGGCGAGGAGTTTTTAGTACTTGATGGGGTATTTCAAGATGAGCATGGCGATTTTCCACAAGGTGCCTATATTCGTAATCCTCCGCAATCAAAACATACCCCAGGCTCAAAAGACGGTTGCATTATATTTGTAAAACTGTGGCAGTTTCAGCCAGAAGAACGCCAGCACGTGCGTATTCACACACAGCAGATGCAAGGGCAGAAAACCCCCGAATTTAATGACCTAAATGCCATTTTGTTATATCAAGATGCATATGAAACAGTGAGTATTGTGCAGTTTAATGCCAATCAATCTTTAACGCTCACGGTGAGTGGTGGCGCTGAGTTGTTGGTTTTGGATGGCACTTTACAAGAGCATAACGACACACTTGAAAAACACAGCTGGCTTAGAGTGCCTGTTAATACTGAAATAAACGCCACAGCGGGTAACAATGGCGCAAGAGTATGGATAAAAACCGGTTATTTAAATGATGTAGATAACCAAATTAGTCGATTAGAGGGGCATAATTAGCTCAAAGGATAAGCCAGCATTAACTGGCTGTTTTTTGATCTGCTTCATGTGGTGATTTTTAACTGTTGCCTATAATCAAAGCTCTTTTCATTCAAGGGTTGAGTTATGGTTAATTTAACACATGGTTTATCGATTGGTATTGAGCGCTCAGGCAGCGAGTTTTTCTTAACACTTAAGGCAATTGGTACCTTAACTCACAAAGATTATGAAGTGATCACCCCAATGATTAATTCAGCGTTAGGTGAAGTTAAACATCCTATTGTTAACGTATTGATAGATGGCACTGAGTTAGATGGTTGGGAGCTTCGTGCTGCTTGGGACGATTTAAAACTTGGCTTAAAGCATAACAAAGAGTTTAAAAAAATAGCGATTTACGGCAATAAAGAGTGGCAATTAACCATAGCTAAATTAGGCAGTTGGTTTATATCGGGTGAAATACAATACTTTGAAAATGTCACTATCGCTTTAGAATGGCTAAAAACCAGTAATTTAGACGCTTAGTAAAAAAGGCCAACAGTGGCCTTTTTTGTAAGTACCTTGGTTTATTGCGAAAGTGTTTGCTGCGTGGGTAGCGCAGGAAAAGCGCCTTTAGCTAAACATGCTTTTGAGCCACAGCGAAGACCAAAGTGAAGCGCTTGTTTTACTATTAACTCATCATTTAGCTTATCAGTAAGTGGCACTGCATTATCGCTGTGGTTTAAGTAGTACAGTACGCCAGCAATAAAAGCATCACCGGCGCTGGTGGTATCTACAGCGGTAATTGTTGGAGCTGCTTCACTCAGGGTAAAAGCGTTATGGTAAACAGTCGCTGGTGCTGGACCATCGGTTAAAAACACCAGCTTGACGCCTAATTCAAGCAGTGATTGTAAGTAGGCATCAGCTGATTGTTGGCGTTGCGTTGCTAAAAAATTTAACTCATCACGTGAGAGCTTAACAATATCGCAATACGCGAAACATGCCTGCACGCTTTGCTCGATGTCGTTGATATTTTGCCATAAACTGTAGCGTAAATTTACATCAAAGCTAACGAGTTTGTGGTTGTTTTTAGCCAGCTTTAAAGCGTACTCAGTGGTTTGTGCAATTGCCGAATCAGTAAGGGTGTTTGAACAAAAGTGTAGGGTACTCAATTCATCCCAATTAATAAGCTTTAAGTGCTCACTCGTTAACAGTAAATCGGCTGTTTGATGACGATAAAAGTTAAAGCTGCGTTCGCCGTTTTCATCTAAGCTGACAATAACCATAGCTGTTTGCGCGCCTTCTATGGTAAATAAATACTCAGTATCTACATTATATTGCTCAAGCGCATTAGTTAATTGTTTAGCAAAATAGTCATCTCCCATACCGCCACAAAACGCAGCTTTACCGCCGAGCTTTGCGTAACCTACTGCCACATTAGCTGGAGCACCTCCTGGAATGGGCAAATAAGCACTGTTTTGAGAGTCTTGAGGCAGCATATCAATAAGCAGTTCACCAAGGCTAAGTAATTTGGTCATAGTGTAAATCCTAAAAAACCTAGCATGGCTAGGTCAAAATTCAAGGGAGAATTATTAAAACTAGTGTAACAATCGCTGAACAAACATAGCTTCAGCAATTGTTACACTAAAGTTGGTTAGTTAAACGCGTATTTAAACGTCAATGACGTTGTACGGCCATTAATAGCACGTGCGCGTATAATGTTGTTATCAGGTATTGAGCCTTCTTCTGCTTCAGTAATACCTACCGTATCGAATAGGTTATTTACGTTTAACGCAATATTAAGGTTTTCTGATAAATCGTAGCTTACAAAGCCATTTACTTGAGTGTAACCATCAAACTTAAGATCGTTATTATCTTGAGCATAGGCATCGGTAGTACCAATAAAGCTTAGGCCTGCAGAGCCTTTTTCATAAGTGTAACGTGCCATTAATGAGTAAATTAAATCAGCTTGGCGACGAGGCGTATTACCAACCACTTCTGGGGTAAGTGCATCTTTTGCAATCTCAGCGTCTGTCCACGTTAAATTACCACGAAAATCCCATGCATCAATAAAGTAGGTTGATTCAACCTCAATTCCTTTTGCTTCATATTCGCGGTCAAAAAAGGTTTGTGATGTCGCTTCAAAGTTTTGCTCTTCAGTTTGTGCATAAAATGCCGTGGCAAAAACTGACAGTGAATCAAAGCGCTTTTTAATACCAAACTCATACTGGTTTACTTCATCAACGGCATCTTCATCGGCTACTGAGCCATCGGCGCGAACTTTACCAAATAAAAGTCGGTCAGCATTGGCGCGACCGCCTTTGCTCAATCGTGCAAACGTTGCAAGGCTTGAGTCAATTTGGTAATTGGCACCAATTGAATATGATGCGTAATCCCAGTCGTAATTAACAGGGCTGGCATTTGCAAGGTCAATACCTGCAACATTTTGTTCAGGAACAGAAATCACACCGTCGCGATTCATATCAACGGTTGAGGTAACCGCGCCTGCATAGTTACCACGCGCTTCACCGCTGTCATAACGGGCACTAGCATCAATACTTACGTCACCCACCTTAGTTGAAAATGCAATATAGGGTGCACGAGTGTCGTATTCTGTGTCGTAATCGCGTTGGCAACAGTTACCCCAAAAAGGCGTGCCATAAGCGTATAAGCCATTTTCAGAGAATTCAGTCCCATCGGCGGCTGTTACATTTAACAGCGCTGCGTTATCACCTTTGAGCTCCATTAGGTAGGAATTCCATAACCACGACATGGCAATATTTTGGGTTGACGCATAATAGCCAAAAGTAACGCTAGTATCATCGCTTAGCGATTTAGTCAGTTTGAAGTCGTTAACAATTGAGTCAAAGTCGTTCATAGTTACATCAAACGTATGAATACGCATTGCTAAATCATCGTTAAATGCAGCACCTGTGGTCGCATTACTAAGCGTTGCACCCACACCACCAATACTTTGCGCTATAGCTGATGCATCGCCAACTTCAGCGGGGATCAACGAATTAAAATTACCGCTTACAGATGATTTACGAAAACGGTTTTCAATACGCCAATCGTTGTCTAAATCAAATACAGCCTCAAAACCAATTGAGTCAACTTGCGGATTCATACCATCGCGAATATCGCCGTTACTTATTTGATTTTCGCCGTTTAAGCGCACTGTTTTAGTAAATAATGCTGAATGCGGGGTATCTGATTGTGCGTCAAACCCAGGAATTGAGTCTCCATTTGCATACATTGGCATAGGTAAGTAGCCAACACTTTTATCATCTAAATGTTTGTAATAAAGACGCACGTATCCATTTTCAAAATCTTTGGTCAGGTTGGCTTTAATTTGCCCACCTTTATTTGATGTGTAACCTGTTTCACGTGGGCCTTCACCTTGACGTACAAAACCACCAACATGAAAGCGTACAGTGTCATTTAAATATGTGCCATATTCAAAGTCAGTTCGAATAGTATCGTAATCTAGGCCAAGTGTAGTTGATACGCTGCCCGATTCGTTTTCGCCATTTTTTGAAATGAAATTAATTATGCCACCCGGTGCATTACTTGCTGCGGTAGAGGCTGAGCCACCGCGAATAGATTCAATGGTTTGCACTGTGTTATCTAAGCGCATAAAAATGTCAGCGTTACCAAATGCAATATCGCCATATTGTAAAACAGGTAAGCCATCTTCTTGAAGCTGTAAAAATTTAGCACCACCAGAGGCAACCGGTAAACCACGTACTGCAATGTTGGCATTACCTTCACCGCCGGTTGATTCTGAGCGCACCCCAGGAATGATTCTAAATGCCTCTGCGGTAGAGCGAGGCGTAGACACCTCAACTTGCTCAAGTGAAACACTGCTCACAGAAGAACTTGACGCCATTATTGTTGTACGGCGGGGAACACCGGTAACAACAATTGTTTCTAGCCCTTTGTTAGCTTGCGCTTGTGTATTTTGCTCTTGTTGTTGTGCATTAACGCCTTGGCTAACGGCGAGCGCTAAAGCACTGATCAAATATAAAGGTGTGTTGTGTGTTGTCATGTGAACGCCTCGTTTTAAACCCAAAGGGAAGTTGTTATTTTTACTTAATCGATTAAGTAAAAATAACAAAGTTTTTACAATAAGCAAATTATTTTGTTAATTATTTGCTGTTTTTTTATTCAAACATTGATTTTTAAAATGTTTTTATAGCATTAAAGTTGTTTATTTACTCAGCGACTAGGTTGTTTTGCTCTAATGCAGTTGCTGATGGGTCACGAATATAATTAAACAGCATAGCTAAAAATAATATAACTGCAAAACCCGTGGCTAAATAAAATCCGTAGCGCACGTGTCCAAAGTAATCACTGATCATACCCATAAATAAAGGTGCTAAAGCGGCTGACAGTGCGGTAAAAAATAATATAACACCGGCTACTGCGCCGTGTTGATGAACAGGAAAACACGATATTCCCTTAGAATTTAAAGTAGGGTAAACCATCGACATAAATAAACCTGAAAGAGGTAATAAAGCCACAGCCCAATCAACGCCGCCATATAGAGTGCCAACGTAACACAGCGCAATGCCAAAGCTTAAGTAAGCCATAACTCCTTGCCAACTAAACCTATTCAGTAACCATACCGCAATAAAACGCCCTGCAGCACGTAACACAAAAAAGATTGTGAGTGCGTAAGTGGCCAGCAGCGGCCATGAGCCAGTGTAATCTTTTAGTAGAGTAGGCATCCACACGTATATGGCAACTTCGGTGGCAACATATAAAGCAATTGCAAGTGAAAAACCCAGTGCATAAGGGTTTTTAACCATTTTCATAGTCGTTTTTAGTGAGGCTGGCTTATCTGTATTTTTTACCACAGCAGGGTAATCGGCACGCCAAGCAAGCAATGCCAAAATCAAACACATAATGCCAGCAATGATGTAAAGGTAAGTCCAACTTACATTTTGAACCAGCAGCACGCCAACTAAAGCAGGGCCAACAATGGCACCAATGCCAAAAAAGCCTTCTACTTTATTCATGGTTTTGGTGTGCTCTTCGTTGCTATTAGAAATATCACCTAAAAGCGCCAATGCACCGGTTTTAAATAAACCAATGGCGAGGCCAATACAGCACAGTAAAAAAACAAAAAATATAAAGCTGCTACTAATCGCAAACAAAAAACAACTTGCAGAGAATATTAATAATCCAAGCATAATCGTTTTTTTACGGCCAAGACTATCGGCTAAAAAGCCTAGAAATAATCCACTTATTGCAATCATGGCCATAGGCGCATAATGAAACGCACTGGCTTGGGTCATACTTAAACCAAAATCGCTTATGAGTTCGGGAATGATCATGCCAACGGCGTCAGAGGTCATGGCAAACATAAAAAACATCATGTATGTGAGCCAACGAATTTGTTGCAACGGATCGCTGCTTACGTGTGTGTGTGATTTTGTCATTTGCTTTTCCTCGTTAAATGCTTGGTAACACACATTAAGTTGTCAGTAACTTATTGTAGTATTAATCGAGCCACGATATTTGTATGTAAAATATTTAAAAATTACTTGTAAATTCTTACTTGCTAGTTAAAGATATATCTTAATCGATTAAGTTTCAACTTGGTAATCACACATGATGAAGAATAAAGTTCAATTGATCACATATGCTGATCGAATCACCGGTAAAGATATAAACGCATTAACAGCACTTCTAAAGGGTCCACTTAAAGACGTTTTTGCAGGGGTACACTTATTACCATTTTATAACCCAATAGATGGTAGCGATGCAGGTTTTGACCCAATTGATCACAGTGAAGTTGATGCCCGAATAGGAACTTGGTCAGATATTCAAGCACTTGGAAAAGACCATGATTTAATGGCCGACTTAATAGTAAACCATGTATCGGCGCAATCGTTTCAATTTCAGGATGTGCTGGCCAAAGGCAAAGCCTCTGAATTTTGGGATTTATTTTTAACTAAAGAAGACGTATTCCCTAATGGCATGAGCAACCAAGAACAACAAGCCATTTACCGTCCACGGCCTGGAAGCTGTTTTACACCAATGAAATGCGGTGATGGTCAAACGTATGATTTTTGGACCACCTTTACCGACAACCAAATTGATATAAATGTAAAAGTAGAAGCGGGCATTGCCTATTTAAATAACGTACTTACTAAATTTTCTGCTAACAACGTAAACATTATTCGTTTAGATGCAGCGGGTTACGCCATTAAGCAAGCAGGTACTAACTGTTTTATGCTCGATGAAACATTTGCCTATTTAGATAAACTCTCAAAGCAGGCAAATGATTTAGGCATGGAAACCATTGCTGAAATTCATAGCCATTATCAAACTCAAGTTGACGTGGCTAAGCGCGTAAACATGGTATACGACTTTGCTTTACCCCCGCTTATTTTACACAGCTTATTTAATAATGATGTAGACGCACTGCTTAAGTGGTTACAAATTTCACCGCGCAACTGTTTAACGGTGCTAGACACCCATGATGGTATTGGCATTATTGACGCGGGTCCAATGGGCGATAAACCAGGGCTGTTAAACGCATCTCAAATAGATAATTTAGTAGAAACCATGCATGCCAACAGCAATAACCAGAGCCGTAAAGCAACAGGTGCAGCTGCAAGTAATGTCGACCTATATCAAGTTAACTGTACGTATTACGATGCACTGGGCGCAAATGATTTTGATTACTTATTATCTCGCGCCATTCAATTTTTTGCACCGGGTGTACCACAAGTATATTACGGTGGTTTATTTGCTTGTAAAAATGATATGGAGCTTCTGGCGAAAACGAACGTTGGTCGTGATATTAATCGCCCTTATCTAGATGCCGCTAAAATAGATGAAGCGCTAAATAAGCCGGTAGTAAAAGGATTAATAGCATTAATTAAAATACGTAATGAGCATCCTGCATTTGCTGGTGAATTTACTGCTCAAGGTGGCGCAAGTGTATGTTGTTTAATGTGGAAGCTTGAGCAACAATCAATTTCTTTGAGTATTGATTTTGCTAGTCGTACTGCACTTATTACGCAGGTTAATGGTTCTCAAGAAAACACTTTAAACTTACAAAGTTTATTAGTTTAAATAGCTTTATTTGTTGAAAACCAAAAAGCCAAGCAACTTAAGCTTGGCTTTTTTATCTGCGCTACTAACAGCGCTCAGCTACTTGCACCAATATTTAGTGCGTAACCTACTTCGTGTTGTTTTTCTTCTTTAGAAATAAATAAGTTAGCAGCTATTACACCTTTTTCTTGGCTATTTTGATGAATAGTCGTAAGGCGAGGCACAAAACGGGCTGCTTCTTCTATGCCATCAAATCCAACAATACGTAGCTCACTCCCTATTTTTATCCCTTGTTTTATTGCTTCTCGCATGGTGGCGAGGGCAATTAAATCACTCATACATATGATCACATCAGGGCGTGGTGAGGCGTTTAATACTTCTTTTGCAGCTATGCTGGCAAAACGCTCGCTACTTTCAGGAATATTCCAAATGCGGTCGTCGGCTACCGTTACATTCGCTTCATTTAACGCACGCTGATAACCTCGTAAGCGTTGGTGAGAAATAGATTGACCCGTTTCAAACTCATGATGTTCGTAAACTCGGCACAATACATTTTCATCGAGTAATCTCAAGCCTAATATTGCCACGTTATCAGTTGCACTGTGCAAAACATGTTTGGCTATTTCGTAACTGGCTTGTTCGTTATTTATATTAATTGATGCGTTGCGGGCAATATCAAAATCCACAGTAACCACATGTTTTTGTACTGTTTTTAGTTGCTCTACCAGTGCTTTGTTTCGCGGGCGCCCATAACAAATAAACCCATCAACAAAATCAACAACGTTATTAAGGTTTTCGTTATTGCCTGAAAACAATAAAACATTAATGCCGTTTTTTTCAAGCACTGAGGTTACACCACGCATAAAGCTACTGGCGACAGGGTCTGACACCATATATTCCACGCTATCTGGTAGCACTAAAGCAACAATATTAAACGTGCCACTTCGCAGAGATTGCGCCGCTTTATTAGGGCCATAATAACCGAGCTCTTTGCAAGCTTTAAGTATGGCTTCGCGTCGTTTAGCCGAGAGTTGATCAGGGCGATTAAACGCATTTGAAACCGTAGCATTAGACACACCTAACTCTTTGGCAATACTTTTTAATGTCCAACGGTTTTTTGTATTCATATAACCTACTCAAGGGAGGATGCTGGTTGAAAGAGTAAATTACCATATCTGGCTTTAAATCAAAGTGCTAATTATTTAAAAGAGTCGTTGTAAGACGCTCTTTTAAATATTGCGAGAGTTTAGTGTACCAAACTGACCCACCCCTATGGGGTAACCTTTGAGGGAGTGATATTCAGCTTCACTAAATTAAATAGAGTTTGAAGTAAGTAAAAATCAATACAAAAGAATTGGTTGAAACCGTTTTATCAAAACTAATATATCAATATTCGTTAATGTTATATAAAATATATTGTATACAATGATAATG